>CABYSP010000013.1 GCA_902521675.1 uncultured Pelagibacteraceae bacterium | reverse complement strand
TTAGCAGATATGCTTGGTTCTGCAGCAGGAAATTCTAATAATATAAGATCTAAATTTTATGAATTAAAAAATTTAGTATCCTTAGGTGAAGACAAGAATATGAGCGAATTTTTGAATTTCTTAGAAGTAAAATTTCCAGATTTGTTAAATGAAAGTGAATTTTTAAAACAGGGAATGGCAAGTAATAGAAAAATATCAAATATCAAATGAGCAAAAAAAGAAATAAGATAAAACTTGGTAAAATCACTGCTGATGCAATGGCTATAAAGCATCAAAGAGACTTAGCAATGCCAACTATATTTGAGGCTTTATTAGAAATTTTAACTAATAGTGATGATGCTTATGAAAGCTTAAATAACTCTTTAAATTACTTAGGAGATGTAAGAATTGAATATGATCGGGGAGGGAAAAAGAATCCGACCATATTAAGAGTAAAAGACAAAGCTATAGGAATGGATTTTAATCAAATGAAAGATAAGTTGATGACTTATCATAAAAAAACTAGCACAACTTCAAGGAGTTTTTTTGGAAGAGGCTTAAGAGATGTTACTGCTCTTGGGGATGTAAAAGTTTCTTCTATAAAAGATGGTTTGTTTTCTGAAGTAGTTATGTCTCAAGATTTAAATGTGATTGCAAATGCAAACAACGAAAAACCAACAAAAGATGAAACAAGATATTTAGGAGCAAAGAAACATGGTACTACAATTGAGGTTACCATACCTGCTGGTTCTAAATCACAATATAATCCACTTGTTGAGACAATAATTAATACTTTGCCAAGACATTATGCTCTTTCAAGAGTTTTACATTCAAAAAACAAAACACTTAATTTAAATATCATTGCTGATAAAACAGATACTAAATTAGTCTATATAGAACCTGATGGAGAACTAGTTTATGAAGGTAAAATTGAAATTCCAAAATATAAAACATTTTCAAAATTTAAATTATTTAAACTTAAAAATTTAATAGAAGAAAATTATCCAGAAGCTTTTAGAACAACAGGAATTTCAGTTTTTGGAAAAAAAACATGTTTTCAAAAAAATTTTTTAGATAAAAATATTGAAAGAGAGCCTTTGGCTCAAAGGTACTACGGTTATTTAGAGTGTGAACATATAGATCACTTAATGAAAGAATGGCACGATAATGCAACTATTAATAAAAAGCAAAACCCATTGAATGAAACTTTTATACTTAACCCTACAAGAATTGAGGGTATAAAAAAAGATCATCCATTTGCTATAGAATTATTCAAAGAACCTATAAAAATTTTAAATAAATTTATTAACGAAGATAAAAAAAGTAATTCAAGCAGCCAGAAAGACGAAAAATTATCTAAATTAGTTGACGAAATGATGAAGGATTGTGCTGATTTATTAGATGATATTGATAGAGATGAAAGCGCTGGTGAAAATCAGGGTTCTTTGGGTTTGCAGGAATGGAGAGCTATACCTTCGGGCATTAGGTTGAAAGTAGGCGAAGAAAAAAAAATTTCAATTTACACATTTGAAAACAATTTAAATAAAGGAAAAACTTTAGAATTGTTTATCCCAGAAAAACATAAACAGTTTTTAGATGTTATATCTTCAAAAGTCGAAATGATTAAAACTAAAAATGATCCAAAAAAATATGTTGGTGTTTTTACTTTAATTGGTAAATCAGAAAAAATTATAGAAGTGTCATTTAGATACGATAAACAAGTAAAAACCCAAGCAAAAATAGATATTTATTTAGATAAAAATAGAGAATTTAAGAACGACATAGAGTTTGAAAAAAAACAATATAACGTTGTGAGAGACAAACATAGGAAAATAAAAATCTATGCAAAATATCCAGAAGTAATAAATGAAAATAACCTAGAATTAAAAATTATATCAAGTCAAGTAGACCAAATTAAATTCAAGCCTACATGTAAGTTTAATATTGTTAAAAATACAAATTATGCCGTTGGAGAGCTTTTGGTAAAGGGACTAAAATTGGAATCTGAAAGTAAATTAGAAGTTACAAATGATATAATTTCAGATAATTGCGTTGTTACAGTTGTTGATAAGGAAGAAGAGAATAAAAATCCTTTTACTTGGGATATTGATAAATATGATTTGGGCCCAAATAGAGCAGCTTGGGATACAACTAATTCAAATTTATTAAAAATTTCCTCTAAACACGAAACTATAAAAAAATATTTAGGTTCTGAAAATAAACCATTTCCTTACTCTGAAAGTGCATTATTTAGAGTGTTATGTGTTGAAATATTAGCTGAAAAATTTGCTGAAAAAAGAGTGGATTTAATTGCTATTAACAACCCTATTGAGTACTCAGATGTAACAAATTACAAACAACCACATGAAATTCTTCAACAAGCAAATGTATATTTTGAAAAGGCCAAAGTTAAATTTTTAGAAAAATTACATAAGAATTTTATTAAAGAAGAAGAAATAAAAAAAATTAATTCTTAGAATAGAGTTATTTTATAGTGGTTTGATTTATCTAAATATGGCCTAGTTTGTGGCCTAGTTTTTTAGTTAAATTAATGAGTCTTTATGGGAATTATTTTCAATCAAAATTTAATTATTCGCATAACTAGTGTGAAGTAGTGTGAAGTAGTGTGAGGTAGTGTGAAGTAGGTTGTCCCACTAGCACCCCAAATAATCGCCAGCTTGCTGAATAATTTTCCAGAGTTTCTGCGACTTTTCTGGGCTCATACCACTTTAAACTTTGTTTTATCTTAAAAAGTTCTTGTTATGGTTCTAGTTATCCTACAAAATCCTATAACCACGATACTTAAAAGTTTTTTCATCTCTTTAGTTTATTAAATTAATTTAATAAATTTTCTTTCCAAAAAGCTAAATACTCTGGCATAAAAGTTTTTCCGTGGTTACCCCCTTCAGTAACACCTTTTCCAATACATTTTTCTTTTTTAAGACCCTTGAACATTGTTTTAAAAGCTTTTCTTGGATTTTTACGTGATAACTCATTAAATTCATCCAAACTTTTTATTTTTGTATTTTTTAAAATCAAATCAAAAAACTCTTTATTAGGATTCCCATCATCCTCTGTGTAAAAATTAGGACACTTCCAAAAATATTGAGTTCTTTTTTCTATTTCTGGCTCATAATTTCCAGTAAATAAATGATACCATCCCTCTCTTAAATCTATTTCAATATCAGCACCTTTAGCTTGCATTTTTTCCATTAGATCTACACATGGACCTGGTAAGGTATAATCCTCAGCTAAACCATGTACATACCAAATTTTAGTTTCTTTAACTGGAGTTGGATTTCTAAACATTCCAGAAATTCCACATTCAGCAGATCTTGGTTGAGACGCAGCAAAATAAAGATCTTTGCTAACTAATATATCTCTCAATCTTTTTTCTGCAGCCATTATTGATAGATTTCCTCCCCTTGAATAACCAGAGACACCTACTTTTTTAATATTTATTTTTGGATCCTTACTGAGATAATCCAATGCCATAAACACATCTATATAAGTAGACCATAAAGATGCTTTTGATTGATCTGTATAAGTATGTTTTGCACCTCTCGCAGAAAAATTATCTAAATACATTGTCGCTATCCCCATGTCTAACAGAGGTTTTTGTTGATCTCTCATAAACTCTAGCCAATTTGCAGTAAATTCCTCAGCACCACCACTACTATGAACGATTAATAATAAAGGAAATGGACCTTCTCCCTCTGGATAAGTAATAAGAGCATCAACTATTATTGGACTCTCTTTATACCAGCCCTCCAAAATGCCTTTATAATCAGAAGTTTGATACGAATTAATCTTAATTAATTGTCCATTGCCTAGTTGTTTGGATAATTTTTTAAGTGGTGTTTTTTTTGGTTTAATTATTTCTGCGTTAAGAACTGTACTTGAGATAAAAATTAATAATGTAATAACCAAAATTTTTTTCATATAAAATAATTAAAGACTGATTTTGAAAGTTCTTGAAGTTTTGTCGTCTGATACTTTTAAAATTTTAAATTTTGAAGTTTTCTCAAGCTTTTGACCTTTGTTTGTAACAAAAGATTTCATTTTCTTAACTTCACCTTCGGGCATTTTTCTTGTGTACTTCAGTGTATGTTTTTTTGAACCTATAACAAATATTGTTTTCATGAGATTTTAATTACAAATATATTTATTATCTGTCTCTGTGACATAAGTTTCATTTAAGACTTTAGGATTATTTTGACATCGAAAATTTACTAAAAAATCAAAGAAAAGAAGAGAATAGAGCGTAATCGTGCTACACTAGCTAGAGAACAAAGACGTATTTTTTGGTGCAATGCCTATGAACAAGGTAATTATGTCAGTCTTCGCTCTGATAGATATAAAAGACAAGAAAAAAAGTGTGAATATTATTAATCTAAATATTTATCTAAAAAATAAACTTTTTTTAATATCTATATTTTCTCTTATTTGTTTGTCTTTAATAGCATTCCAAGAAATAAATAGAGTGCATAATTGATATAAGGCAAATATCTCATTTTTTTGATTTTGAGACAATTTACTATCTGCCTCTATATAGTTTTCAAAATAAGAAATATTATTTCTTGCACAGTTTAAATAATATTTACAAGCATCTGTTACTGTAGCAGTTGACCACCAGTTTGAGTCTCTGAAAAGATTTGATATTTCTTGATAGAAAGAACTTGTTTCAGAAATAACTAAATCCTTTTGAACATTTTCTGAAAACTGATCTAATTCAAATTGAATTAAAGCTAATATCTTTTTTTCACTACTTCTTTTAACATGTAGTTCAATAACATTTCTATATGACATGGAATTAATTTTATTCCAATTATTGAAAAAATCGTTTGGCGCTTTGTTGAGATCACTCATATTTAATAAAATTTTTTATATTTACTATTGAAATTACACTAAATTAACTATGCCAATATTAACAGTTTTAATTTTTAATTTTTAGTCTAGTTGGAAATTAAATGAAAAAATTATTTATATTTTTATTAATATTTTTGAATATTGTTAATTATTCAAAGTCAGACGATTTCTTTGAAGATATAACTTACCAAATATTAGAAAATCAACCTAGATTAAGTTATGGTGTGTCCGTTTCAGATGTAAACAATGATGGAAATTTTGAATTTATTGTAACTGGATTTGGATTTAATAATTTAGCCTTAGCCCATAAAAAGGGTATTTTGTTCAATTCAATTAACCAAAGTATATTTATAGACAAAAATCGTAAAACTATAGGAGTAGCATCCTGTGATATTGATCAGGATGGTTATGAGGAAATATATTTTTTAAATACAGACACTTATAGTGGAAACAAAAGATATTCAGACAGATTATTAGATTTTGATGGAAATAAATTTTTTGATTTATTTGAATTAGAAATAAACCAGGAAAATTTAAATCTCACAGCAGGTAGATCAGTTGTATGTGTAGATAGAAATGGAAATGGAGCTTATGGAATATATGTTGCAAATTATGGAGGGCCTACAAGATTTTACGAAAAAGATGGAAATGAAATAATAGACAAAGCTTCAGAGCTAGGTATTAATAAAATTACTGGAGGTAGAGCGGTTATTTCAGGTAATATTTTATCTGGAAGATCTGATATTTTTGCTGCAAATGAAAGAGGGGAGAATTTTTTATATTATAATAATAATGGAAATTTTGTTGAAATTGCGAAAGATTATGCTGTTGATGATATCTTTCAAAACGGCCGTGGGACTGCGCTAAGTGATATTTATTATAGAGGTAGATTAGATATATTAACTTCGAATTGGGAAGGGCCTCATCGAGCATTTGTTTTAAAAAATAATAAGTTTGTAGATATAGCTGACAAACAATTTAGCGCCCCATCGAGAATTAGAACAGTAATCTCTGCTGATTTTGATAATGATGGTTATGACGAAGTATTCATGAATAATATTGGCGAGCCAAATAAATTATTTAAAATTTTAGATAATGGTGAGTTCAAAGAAATAAATATTGGAAATGCTTTAGAAACTAATGGATTAGGAACAGGAGCTGCAGTAGCCGATATAGACGGTGATGGAATACTTGAGCTTTTAATATCTCATGGAGAATCTGGTTATCAGCCTTTAACTTTATATAAGGCAAATTCAAAAAAAAATAATTTCTTAAGGATTAAGCCAATTAATATGCACGGTGCTCCAGCAAGAGGTGCTACTGTAACTCTTGTTTCAAATTTAAGAACTCATTCTAAAACAATAGATTCAGGCTCAGGTTACTTGTGTCAAATGGAGCCAGTGGCACATTACGGAATTCGAAAAAATGAGAGAAATATTAAGATTATTGTTACTTGGACAAATGGAGAAGAAAACACTTTTGAAATAAATGAATTAAATAAAACATTGGAAATTAAACAAAATAATTAATCTTTTTATGAAAAAATTTTTTTTTATTATGTTTACCGTATTTTTGGTTTTTTCTTATAACTCAAGTTTAGAGGCACAAGAGAGAAATTATTATCAAGAGTTAGTGAATGAATGGATTAAAATATTTCCAGATAGAAATAGAAATGCCGCTGGTCCAAAATTTTTTAAACATATACTGAACAAGGATATTACTTATCAAGAATTTGTTGAGTTTAATAAACTTTATTGTGCTGTATCCGGTTCTTTAATTGATCCTAATGCAGATCCTGAAAAAGTATATTTACAAGAGGTTGGTACAAATAAAAAAGTTTGTGGTGATTATTATAGGTGCTGCATCCCATGCTCATGTGATTTAATGAAATATTCAAAAGTTGAAAAAATGAAACATAAATTTAAAGATATCGAAAAAGATTTTTATGTTTTAACAATTAAAAACCCATGTGGTAAAAAAAATTTTCCAAAACAAGTAAATAGAGATTACTTTTGTGATGGTCAAAGTTTATCAAAAGATCAAGTTGTAGAACTAAATAATAGGCTGGTTATTGGCTTATTTCATAAAGCTAAAACTTGCGACAAATCTGAAATTCTCAAAATTGATAATCATCAAGTAACAGGTTTGTTTTGTGAATTTAGAAACAATACACCTGATGAAGAGTTACAAAGTGGGATGGGAGATATTTTTATAAAATTGGCAAGATAATTTTTGAAAAATGAGTAAAGAAAAAAATATTAAACCGTACGAACTTTTAAAAAAAGATAGATTTCTAAGTATTCTTGTTCATTTGTTGACTGGATTTGGAATTGTTGCTGGTTTCTTTGCCTTAATTGCTGTTATGAATAACAACCAAAAAGAGGCTTTTCTTTGGCTTGGATGTGCATTTTTAATAGACAGTGTTGATGGGTCTTTAGCTAGAAAATTTAATGTGAAAAAAAATCTACCACATATTGATGGCAAAATGCTGGATAGTATAATTGATTTTTTTAACTATGTTATAATACCATCAATAATGATTTATTGGTTTAGGTATGTACCAGACCAGTTTATTTTATTAATTCCTGTAATTTTGATTTTTATTTCTATTTATTCTTATGTGAATTTGAATATTTTAACAAATGATAATTACTATAATGGTTTCCCTGCTATTTGGAATGTAATCGTACTTTACTTTTATATATTTGGCACTAGTCAAAATTTTAATTTGATATTTTTAATTTTATTAATATTACTAAAATTTTCTCCTTTAAAATGCATTCATCCTTTAAGAGTAAAAAAATTTAAAAGTTTATCAATTATTTTCGCAATATTTTGGTTCATTACTTCAATTTTGCTTATTTTAATAAAGGACCTGAACATAAATCCAGTATATGAGGTTTTCTTGATGTTTTTATGGGTTGTTTCAAATATTTATTTTATATCTGTAAGCATTTTTAAAACATTTAGAAATTAATTTATTTAATACGGGAGCCAAGAATTATAAAGTTTATTTTTTTTATCTATTGGAATTTCAATAATTTTATTTTGTCTAGATGAAGCATATACAGCGGTTACAAATTCTAGAGACTTTCTAGCATCTGACAAAGTTACTTCATCACTAGGAGATCCATCTAGTTTATTTGCGATTTCTTCAAACATACCCGCATACCATGATTTTGGTTCTTTTACTGTTGATAACACTTCATCTATTTGAGCTTGAGTTATAGGAGCTCTTGGTAAAAAATCCCATTTATCATCAGCTGGACTATATGGTTTATCTGGTGATGCACCAGACTCAGCCGTTAACCCTTCAAAACAAAATCGAAGTCTACTCGTATCATTTGCTGCTCCAAGTGTGATTGAGCTTGTAACTAATGTGCCGTTTTCCATTTCAATAGAAAGAGCTGCACAATCTTCAACTTCAATATCATTTACTCTAGTTGTTAATTTTGCAAAAACATTTGAAACAGGCCCCAAGATCATACTCACTAAATCATGAATATGGATGGAATGACTTAATATTGCGCCGCCTTTTTCACCTTTCCAAGTTCCTCTCCAAGGTTTTGAATAATAATCTTTACCTCTATTCCAATGAGTTTCTAAAGAAGCAACCAAAGGGTTTCCTGCTAAACCAGATTTTATTAATGCTTTTAATTTTGAAAATCCTAGACCATATCGATATTGAAATACTGGGAAAATTATCTTACTCGTTGAATTGCTGATCTTTTCTAATTCATCTACTTCTTTAAGACTTGAAACTAATGGTTTTTCACAAATCACATGCTTTCCAGCTTCCATAGCTTTTTTACAAGCAGAAAAATGTAAATGGGGTGGGAGACAAATATCAATGATATCAATTTCTTTAAGTTTTAATACATCGTCAAAATTTAGAGAAACTTTTGTATCAGTATTTGATTGTAGTATTTTATCAATAGCTTCCCGAGTTAAACCACATAATGTGTGAACATTAAATCTCTTAGATACTTTTTGAAAATCTTCAAAATGTTTTGCTCCTATATTGGTTCCAATTATTGCTACTTGATATTTTTTCATTTTTTTTCAGCTTGCTCTTGAGCTTTAATAGCAAGTTCCATTGAAAGATAAGTAAGTTCTTGAGGACATGCCGTTTCTGTTCTGTTTAAAACATCTTTAATTAAATTACTAAAGTAGGGCAGTTTAACATCAGAGCAATTGATGTATTTCACTTCTTCATTATTAGCAAAATATAAATGATTACCTTTTTCTGATTTTGCTAAGTCAGTATATTTTCTAATTTCAATAAAACCTTTGTCTCCAAGTATTAGCAATCTGCCATCTCCCCAGGTTGGAAGTGCATCTGGAGTAAACCAATCAAGGCGAATATAACCATGCCCACCATTGCCAGTAAGGTTCACTTCACCAAAATCTTGAAAACCAGGCATATCTTTCTTTGTCGTATTTTCAACTAATGCATGGTTGATTTTTGCCTCATTTGAGTTTGTAAAAACCAAAAATTGATGAATTTGATGGGAACCAATATCGGTAATAATTCCTCCATAACTTTGACGATTATAAAACCAATCAGGTCTTTCATAATTACCCTGTCTATGGGGACCTGTACCAATTGTTTGCTTTACTTTACCAATTTTTCCCTCATTGACTAATTCTTCAGCTTTAGCAACTGCAGCAACATGAAATCTTTCAGAAAAATTTACAGACCATATTTTTCCAGTTTCTTTAACAGTATTTTTCAAATTATTTAACTGATCTAACGTAGTACAGCCTGGTTTATCTACCATAACATCTTTCCCAGCTTTTAATGCATCTATTGAATGACCAGCTCTATCTACAGGGATCGAAGATATTAAAATCATATCAATAGATGAGTCATTTAATATTTCCTCTTTATTTTCTTTTCTTTTAATATTTGGATATTTTTTATTAAATTCTTGAAGAGTTAATGGATCCCTATCTGTCCAAAAGTAATTACAGCTACAACCTTCTTTGATCATTTCATCTAGCATATCGAAAATATGACCATGATCTATTCCGATTACTCCAAGGTTAAGTGCTTTTTTCATAAACTAATAAGATCCTTTTTGTTTTGCACCCTTATAAAAAATTTCTTGCAGGTAATCATTTTCTTTTTTTCGAAGTAAAATACTTTCTTCACTCATTAAAGCATTAGTTCTATTTATAATTTCATGATAATGATATTTATCCTCTCCTCTTGCAATTTGAACACTATTTTTACCTAAGGTCTGTTTTACATTTGTGCCTATATAACTTTGGATAACAAATCCTATTCTTCTATCATTACTTTTATTTATCCCCGATCCATGAACTACTCTTGGATGATGCAATGACATTTGACCAGCTTTTAGTTCTATAGATTTAACTTCGTCTTCAGGTACATTTTCAACCGTTTGTCCTCGAGTGAGTAAGTTACCTTCATTAAATTTCTCATTGTGATCTTTAATATTTAAATGTGACTTAGGCCACATTTTCATACAACCGTTATTTTCGTTCGAATCCGTCAACGCTACCCATGCTGTAACCCAATTGTGTGGTTCTAATCCTATATACTTTGCATCCTGGTGATAGCTTACAAAACTTTGTTCGTTAGGGTTTTTAATAAATAAAGTAGTGCTACAAACCAAGATATTCTTTCCAATAATACTTTCTACAGCATCTAAAATTTTTGAATTATGAACGATCGAGTCAAGTTGTGGTGAAATTAAATGAATATTATATCTTCCCGACTTATCTATTTCATTTGGCATTTTTTTTTCAATCAATTCTATTTCTTCTCTTGCCTTTAATGCCTCACTACTAGACAAAACTTCAATAGGGGATATGTATCCTTGATCTTCATACTGTTTAAGTTGATTTGATGATAGATAAGTCATATTATTTTGAAAAGATTATATGAGCTCAACTATTTCTTCAATAATTTATGGCTGAAGTATTTAAATTAGGAATTGCTACCAACAACAATCAGCCAATCAAGGAAGTAAATTCAATTGAGGTTTTAGCCAATAAAGGAATAGTAGGCGATCGACATTTTCATGATTTTAATGATCCTTACAATCAATTATCTTTAATAGAGTCCGAAAATATTGATGAATATAATATTAAATTTGGGCTCAATATACCTTACGTCAATTTTAGGCGGAATGTAATTACAAAAGGTATTCAATTAAATGATTTAATTGGAAAAAAAATTAAGATAGGAAATGTTGAATTGGAAGGAATTGAATTATGTCGTCCGTGTCGACATTTGACTGAAATGCTTGATCAAAAAAATATTCTTAAAGAATTTATGAGAAAAGGTGGTCTTAGATGCCAAATCCTATCTTCTTCAAAAATTAAAATCGGCGATAAAATAAAATTATTGAGCTAAATATTTCTATTTTAATGGTTTCTCTTCAATAAAAATAGAAACAGGATTAGTTTTCACTGGCTCTTCAATTGGTTCAGTAGTTGGGTTTAGCTCTATACCAGCTGGTGTAATTGATTGTGGCATTGCAACAAATTGCGAGTCTGGATTTTCAACAACAGGTCTGACTTTTGATCTATAGACACCATAAACTCCAATCAATATATGAAAAAACATTAAGAATACAAAAAAACCATTTAAATTTGTTAAGTTCATAAATATTGAGCATAAAAAAGGCCCACCCATTGCTCCCATTCCAAATGTGAATTGTAAACTGGCTCCTGCAGCAACAAATTTTTCTTTTGGAATAAAATCATTTGTATGTGCTAAAATTAACGAAAACATAGGAAGACTACAAAATGAAAATAAAATTAAAAAAACATAAAACCAAAACTTACTTGTTGCTAAACCATCAGGCATATACATTTGACCAGAGGCAAAAATTGCACAAAGTGCAAAGAAGGCTGCAGCAAAACTAACTATAATAATTACTTTTCTCCTATCATACATATCTGATATTTTTCCTATTGGCCATTGAGATATCGCACCTGATACTGATAATAGAAATGTTACAACTGAAATTTGAAATATTGTAAAATTCATTCCTGCCGCATATACAGCTAGTAAAGTAAATAATGCAGATTGAATTGTGCCATAAAAAAATGAACTGACCATTCCAAAAGGAGAAGACATGTAAACTTCTCTTAAAGACATACTTTCAATTTTTTTAAAAGTAGGAGGTTTTCTTTTTGTTAATAAAATTGGTATTAGCGCTCCTGAAGTAATTACTGATATCAAAATAAAAGGTTCAAAATTTACTGGATTACTAAAATTTAAAAAAAACATCCCACAACCCATTGCTCCATACAAAATCACCATGTACAGCGATAAGACACTTCCTCTATTTTTATTGCTTGCTCTATCATTTAGCCAACTTTCGGCAACTGTATAAATAGAAACCATGCTTACCCCTGTTAGAATTCTTAATAAAAACCATACAAATGGATTTATGAAAACTGCGTGAACTAAAATAACTAAAGACGCAATAGATGCAAAAGCAGCAAATATTCTAATATGTCCAACTCTGGAAATTAATTTTGGTATTGTAATTGCACCAATAAAATATCCTACAAAATATCCAGACATCATAAACCCTGTAGCAGCTAAACTAAATTCTTCTTTTACAGCCCTAACTCCTAGTAAGGATCCCTGAAAACCATAGGCAAGCATGAGAGCTCCCATCCCCATAAACAGTGCCCAAGAATTCTTTAGAATTTTATTCATATGAATCGCTATCTATTTCTGATTTGTGGCTAAATCAAGTTATTTGTAATTTAGGAATTAAGATTTTTTGAGCTTAAGAAATGAGTGAATTGCAATTGTTACAATTATAATAATACCACCTTGGACTGTCTCCATGCTCGGTTGTTCTTTGATAATCATCCATACCCATATAGGACCAATTATAGTTTCTAGTAAAAAGAATAAATTTACCTCCTCAGCTGGTATAAATCTTGGAGCTATTGTCACTAAAACAAATGGTATTGCTACGCACATAACACACATTAAAGGAATATAAACCATATCATTTCCAACGAGGTCAAAACTTTCAACGAAGAAAAATGCAAAAATAGTAACACATAATTTCCCCAAAACTGCTGAGGGAAGTAAATCTCTATCCTTTGCTGATCTTACCAATACAGCATTAACCGCAAGTCCAGTAGCAGTAACCAACCCCATAAAATCACCAAAAAAGTTTCCCAACTGTATTGAGTCATAAAATATATAAATAGCAGAAAAGAAAGTTATTAATATTGCAAGCCAAGTTTTTTTATCAGGTACTTCTTTTAAAAAAATCCCACCTAATATTGCTGAGATCATTGGCGCCATAGCAACCATTACCAAGGTATTTGCTACATTAGTATTTTGAATGGATACAAGAAATGTAATATTACAAATTGCAAAACTGATCGTATAAAATATTCCTGTATACCCTACATTAAATAAAGCATTTAAGAAATTTTTATTATAAAAAATTAATAAACCTATTAAGACTACAACAAAAGGAATAGCTCCTCTATAGAATAACATTCCCCAAGTTTCGATATTTGACAATCTAATCAAAAGAGAGTCGGGTGTAATAAGCATTACTGCTGTGAAGGCCAACAAAGAACCTCTTTGTTGATTGTTTAAATTATTCACGCTTTAAGCTCTTTCCAAAAAGTTTTAGCTAAATTTTTTCCCGATAGATCATAAAGTGTTTTAAGTCCAGTTGGAGATGTAACATTAATATCTCCATTGAGTTTTTGGTCTATAAAATCAATTCCTGCAAAAAAAATATTTTCTTTTTTTAAATCTTTTGCAATTAACTTTGAAATCTTAGTTTCTTTAGTTGTTAATTTGATATTAGTTGGCTTTGCTCCTTTACTCATATTACTTAAAATCGACCCTTTTTTAGGAACCCTTGAAATTGCACCACATACCTTTCCATTAATAATAAAAACTCTTTTGTCTCCCTTACTTATTTTAGGAAGAAATTTTTGGCACATGATATGATCATGTTTTTTTATGAATTTTTTAATTAATTTTGAATTAAATTTATTTAGTAAATGAATATCATTTCCACTGAAACTATGGATTGGTTTTAAAATGACTTTTTTGTTTTTTTTGAAAAATTTTTTAATTTCATTTATATTTTGAGTAAAAATAGTAGCAGGCATATATTTTTGATATTTAGATGAGTACAATTTTTCAGAAATATTCCTTACAGAGGTAGGGTTGTTAATTATTTTAACTTTAGTCTTAATAGTATCCAAAATGTATGTAGTTGAAATATACTCAAGATTAAAAGGTGGATCTTGACGAATAAGAATAAATTTACATCTACTTAAGTCTAGATTTTGTTTTTTTATGATTTTATAGAATTTTTTTTGGCTATAGTTAAATTTAATGAAAAAGCCCTTGGCTGTAACTTTTGAGTTAACAACTGATAAGTCTTTTGGATCGTAATAGAAAATTTTATATTTTTTATTCTGAATTTCGTTTGCTAAAAAAATACTTGTATCTGTTAAATAATTTAGTTTAGAAGGATGGTTTCCTTGAACAGCAACAATTTTATTTATCATATAATTCATCTAAATTTTCGTTTTTTGAAAATTTATTAATCATATGATCTGCGTTTGTTGTCTTATTATCAATTACTTTTTGTAGATGGTCTAGGAATACATTCTCGTTATTACCTTTTTTACTTAAAACATCTCTATTCTCTAAACCTTTTCTTGAAAGGTCTAAAAGTGTAGATGACCAATAAAGAAGATCTTTACCCATTAATTGAGTATTAAATCCCTTTTGTGGCGCCTCAAGATAAGCGTTAATAATTTTATCAGTATCCCATGTTGAAATTAGTTCATAAACTTCATCTAAATTTCCATAAAACATACCTATATTGAAAGCTGGCCCTGCACATAAACAATCCCAACCACATGTATCCATCGATCTCAATTCAATATATTTCTTTACTCTGTTTTCGGTAAATATTGTACTTAAGTGAGTTGTTAAGTCTGCTTCAGTTGGAAGTCTATCTCCAATTTCTTGGATTTTTCCTTTCATAAAATCTTTAAAAATATATTTCCTACCAGAAATATATTGATCTTTATTTTGTATAAATAATATAGGAAAATTAATTACAAAATCTGCATATTTTTCAAAATTCATATTTTCGAAAAATAATTTAGGCAATCCACCTCTAGAAGTGCTTTGCCATACTTTAGCTCTATAAGATAAATAGTTACTATTTTTTTTCTCCACAATTGAGGAATTAGCAAACAAAGCAATTGTAATGGGTACAATTGAGTTTGCTACTTTAAACTTTTTAATAAAATCTTCTTCAGAACTATAATCTAAATTTAATTGTGTACCACATGTTCGATACATCATGTCCAAACTAAGTTCGCCACCTAGAGGCATGTCCTTAGTCATCAATTCATATCTTTGTTTAGGGTTGTTTGGTATTTCACTTAATTTAGATATTGGATCGAACCCTGCACTAACAATTTTTATATCCAATTTTTTTGTAACTTGCTTTAATTCAAACAAATAGTCTTGCGACTCTGCACAAGCTTCGTGCATATGATTTAACTTATCTCCTGATAATTCTATCTGATTGCCTGGTTCAAGAGTTATATTTTTACCAGCTTTATTAAGCGCAATGATATTTTCTTTTTCAAAAACTGGATTCCATCCAAATTCAAGTAAGGCTGAAAACATTTCTTTTATTTTTGAATAATCAATCCTTTTATTGTTTGAATTATTAAATAAAAACTTTTCATGCTCGATACCAATTTTGAAATTTTTGGGTTCTTTGATACCTGATTTAAAATAATTTATAATTTTTTCTTTTGAATTAATCATGCGCTTTAAGTAGTGATTTATAACTAAATTTAAAGATAATAATAAGGCTCTTTCGCAAATATTTTTTTAACTAATGGCTTAAAATCATCCAAAGTCATGCTTTTGTAACCAGGGTCAAAAGAGCATTGGTCATATTTTTCACAAAAATCTATAGTGTCTTGATAATACTTGTGGTCTTTAAATTTATCTCTTGCATTTCTGTCACCGCCTAAATGATGGGCGCTGTAGTAAGTTTGAAAAAGACCATGGTGTAGAACAATCCAATAAGTTCTTTCTGAAACATAAGGTCTTAGTATAGATGCGGCATATTGAGAATGATTCATTGGCGCTAAATCATCTCCAATATCATGTAGTAAAGTAGCAACAACCATTTCATCACTTTCTTTATTTTTAAAAGCTCTTGTTGCAGCTTGTAAAGAATGCTCCAATCTTGTGATTTTATAACCTTCTAAAGTAGTAGTTTGTTTAGATAAATAATTTAAAACTCTTTCAGCTGTTTGTCTTTCAAAGTTTTTCTCAAATTTTTCAAGAAGCTCATAATCTTCCTTAGTTCCATTTTTCATTTCAGTAAAATTAACTGTTTTCATAACTTAATTATTTGATCCAGTGCTTAGTAAAGATAACTGAGTTATTTTATTATCTCCTAATTCATCCACTAATTTAACAGGATATTCACCTGTGAAATAATGATCTGTTAATTGTGGATATGTTTCGTTTCTTTTTTCAAAACCAATAGCTTTATACAATCCTTCAATTGATAAAAATTTTAATGATTTAGCTCCAATATATTCACAAATTTCATCATTTGTTTTATTTGCTGCTAACAATTCTTTTTTTGTAGGTGTGTCTACACCATAGAAATCTGGATATCTAATTTCAGGGCACGCAATTTTAACATGAACTTCTTTTGCCCCAGCCTCATAAAGCATTTTAACAATTTTATAGGACGTTGTTCCTCGAACAAGAGAGTCATCAATTAGAATTATTTTTTTATTTTTGATTGTTGTTTGATTAGCATTTAATTTTAATTTAACACCCAAGCTTCTAATTTTCTGGCTTGGCTCGATGAAAGTTCTTCCAACATAATGATTTCTTATTAACCCATGTTCAAAATTCATTTTTAATTCTTGAGCAAAACCCATTGCAGCAGCATTTCCGGAGTCTGGAACAGGAACCACAATATCAGCATCAGTATCATTTTCCTTTGCGAGTTCTCTACCTATGTTTTTTCTATGCTCATAAGCTGTTTTTCCTCCAATCAGACTATCTGGTCTTGAAAAATAAATATATTCAAATACGCAAGGTCTAACTTTTTTAGCAGGGAAGGGTTTAATACTTTTCAGTTCATTATTTTCAATTAAAATTATCTCACCATTTTCAACTTCTCTTACAAATTTTGCACCAATTATATCAAATGCACAAGTTTCAGAAGCTAAGACATAACTATTACCAAGCTTACCTATTACTAGTGGTCTAATTCCATAAGGATCTCTAACTCCAATTAAAGAGTTTTGAGTTAACATTACTAATGCATAGCCACCTTGAATTTGAAAAATTGCATCAATTACTTTATCAATTGTTTTTGGTCTTTTTGATTTAGCAATTAATTGAACAATCGTTTCAGTATCTGAAGTAGTGTAGAATATAGCTCCATCTTCAACTAGTTTATTTCTTAAAGCTATTGAATTAGTAAGATTTCCATTATGTGCAACTCCAATTCCACCTGCATTGGTATCAGCAAAAAAGGGTTGTATATTTCTTAATATATTGTTTCCAGTTGTACTGTATCTATTATGCCCAATTGCATAATTTCCCTTAAGATTATTAAGTACTTTTTCTTTGTTGAAATTATCACCAACTAAACCAAATCTTTTTTCAGAATAATATTTTTCTCCATCAAAAGTAACTATTCCACAGCCTTCTTGACCCCTGTGTTGAAGAGCATGAAGACCAAGTGCTGTTAGAGCTGAAGCATCTTTTGCATTGCTAATACCAAAAACTCCACATTCTTCCTTTAGTCTTGGGTTATAGCTCTGTAATTTTTTCTTTAGAGTCTTGATATGTTTTTTCATTAGGAAATTCTTTTATCAGATAACTACTACCTTTTTCTAAATATGGAAAGACGTATGATTTGTCAAAATTTATTGGCCATTTATCATAATTATAAACGATATGAACACCTGAAAAGATACATACAGAAATAATGTAGGCTCTTATAAACCCAAAAAAGAATCCAAATGTCGTATCTAAACCGCCGATTCCTGTATATCTGACTGCTCTACTGATACCTTTATTAATTAATAAAACTAAAAAGATAACAACCACAAATATTATTATTCCCAAACCAACATCAAGCACATATTCATTATCAATTATGCCTTTTACATATGGTTTAATTCTTGGAAATAGAATTAATGTAATTATGTATGCCAGTAACCATTTAGCCATTGAAAGGATACTTAAGATAAAGCCCTTTTTATAACAATTTATTAAAGAAAGGATTGTTAAAATTAAATAAATTAAATCAATTATTGATATTGCTTTATAAAAATCTTTTATGATTTCTAACATTAAGATGATTTGCCAAAAGGTTTAATAATTAGAATTAATGCAGGCAAGAGAGTTAATACTGATATCATAGCTAATAACATAGCTAGTCCTGTAAACACACCAAAATAAATTGTTGGGATAAACTTTGATAACACCAAAATTGAAAATCCAAAAACAATCGTAATTGAAGTGTTTAGTATAGCAACACCCACAGTTGAATGACACGTTTTTAATGTTTTGTTGTAATCCTTTATTTTATTAAACTCTTCTTTAAATCTATAAATATAGTGAATGCTATTATCTACAGCAATTCCAATTGTAATTGCTGCAATTGTTATCGTCATCATGTCCAAAGGTATTCCTAACAATCCAATTATTCCTAGTATAAAAAAAGCAGCAATAAAGTTTGGAACAACGCCAATCAATGAAAGTTTAATATTTCTAAATAAGATTATAAACATTGAAAATATTCCAATCATAACCAATCCTAATGTTAATATCTGAGATTTAAATAAACTTTGTAACAAGTTATTAAATAATATTAATACACCTGCTAATTTGTAATCTTTTTCTTCTAAACCAAATTTATCTTTTAGATCAAAATTGATTTTGTTAATTAAATCATTTCTTCTTAAATTTTCCTGGGAGTCTATAATTCTTAAACTAATTCGAGCCTCATTATCTTTAATTGAAAGATAGGGATCAATGATTTCTGTTTTAATACTTTCAGGAATTTTAGAGTAAAGCACGCCCATTTCTAAAGTACCTAAAGGTTTATTGTTGTTTAATTGAGTAGCAACTTCAATAATAGATGAAAAAGATAGAACTTTACCAATTTCAGGTAAACTATCTAAGTAATTATGAACAGATGTGATTAGATCAATTTTATCTTTGGTAAACCAGTATTTTTCATCATTAGTATCTTCTTCATCGCCCCAATCATCAAATTCATCATCTTCTTCAGATTTTTTCAGCTTTTCTTTCTCAGGAAATTTTATAATAACCTCTAAAGGAGTGGTTCCACCTAATTCTTCATCTATAAGTTTCATACCTTTATAAATTTCAGTATTCTTATCAAAGTAATTTATAAAACTATTTTCAACTTCAAGCTTACTTATCCCGATAATACTGAATATTATAACTATTCCACTTACCAAGAAGATTGTGTTTTTATTATTTATAGAAATTAAACTAAGTAAATTTGTGATTTTAGATTTTTGTTCTTTCTTAACTGAAATATTATTTGTGGGTGCAAAGTTTAAAAGGGTAGGTAGCAAAGTAAATGTAATGATAAATGATGTAATCAAACCAAAAGTCATCATCCAACCAAAATCTATAATAGGTTTTATTTCACTAAAAATTAAAGATAAGAATGCAAAAATTGTTGTTAGAACGGTATAAAGAATTGGCCAAAACATTTTTGACGTAGTTAAAGAAATAATTTCAAAATTATTTTTTGATGGAAAATCTTTTTTGAGTTGAAGAAACCTTGTACTCATATGAATATTCATTGCCATTGTTAAAATTAACATAAGTGCAATAAAATTTGATGAGATGACCGTAACCTTCCATCCTAACAGTCCAAGTAATCCCATCATTATTATTACAGAAAAAAGACAACTACTTATAGGAACTATAATCCAAAGAAGATTTCTAAAAACAAACCATAAAGTAGCAATTATAAATAATAGAACCCCCAAACCAAAAACTATTATATCGCTTTTGATAAATGTCATCATATCATCAGCAATCATTGGTATACCTCCAAGATAAATCTTTCCAACATCACCATAACTCTGAATAACTTGTCTAATTTCTAAAATATTCTGATGATTTTGTTTTTTGATTTGATCTTTAATTTGTTCAATTTCTTTTTTTGATTTATTTTCTAAATCTTCTAATTTTTGAGACAGTTTAATGTTAACAATAATCCCGCTAGTTTTACCATCTTCACTGATGACAAAATTTCTAAAAACAGGACTATTTAAAATTTCTTTAAAACCTCGATTTTTATCAACATCTTCATCTTTTAATGTTTTGAAGCTTTCTAGTCTTTCTTGAAGGGGTGCATCAGAATTATTTAAAAGTGGAATATCTAATAATGTAATTACACTATGTACCCAGTCGAGACTTTGAATTTTATATTTTAAACTTAATAAATTATTAATTGATGGATCAGATACCATTCCTTCATTTGGTGTATATGTAAGAATTAAAAATTCTTTAGATCCATATCTTTCAGAGACTTCTCTCAAATATGCTAAATCTGGGTCACCCTCTATTAATAGAGTTTCTGATGAAGCGTCCAGTTTAAAATCTTTTGAATAGTAACCAAAATTTAAAATAGCAATAATTAACAATACAAATACTGCTTTAGGATTTTTGAGGATAACGTTTTGATAAAAATGAGCTATCATTCAAGCTCTTTATATTGGAATTTAACTTGATTGAGTATCCTTAAATTTTGTAAATCTTTCTTCAAATTCAAGAGTTACATTACCAATAGGACCATGTCTTTGTTTTCCAATTATAATTTGAGCTAAATGCGCGACTTCATTCATTTTTGCTTGCCACTCTGCATGTTCAACTGTTGCTTCTCTTGGCTCTTTTCTTTGTAAATAATATCCTTCTCTGTAAACAAACATTACAACATCTGCATCTTGTTCGATTGAGCCTGATTCTCTAAGGTCTGCTAATTGAGGTTTATGATCATCTCTTTGTTCTACTTGTCGAGAAAGTTGCGAAAGAGCTACTACAGGAACAGCAAGTTCTTTAGCTATTGCTTTAAGTCCTTGAGTAATTTGTGAAATCTCTTGAACTCTTCCATCCTTATTGAATGTAGTTCCTCTCATTAATTGGATGTAATCAACCACTATCATGTCTAGGCCAAAAAGTCTTTTAACACGTCTTGCTCTATTACTTAAAGCAGCAATACTTATTGCTGGAGTTTCATCTATATAAAGAGGTAGTTCAGAAATATTTTTTGATGTCTCTAAAAACTTATCAAACTGATCGTCAGATATTCTCCCTCTTCTTATATCATTAGAACTAATTCTAGACTGTTCAGAAATAATTCTTGTAGACAATTGTTCCGAAGACATTTCAAGTGAAAAGAAAGCAATGGATGATTTTTTACCGCTCTCTTGGAGTTTTTGAGCAGCGTTAAATGCAATATTTGTCGCGAGAGAAGTTTTACCCATCGATGGTCGTCCAGCAATAATAATTAAATCTGATTGATGTAATCCACCAAGCTTATCATCCAAATCTCTTAAACCAGTTGGAACACCAACAATCCCCTCTTCATTTTTATAAGCTGCTGAAGCCATCTCAATTGTTTGTTTCATTGCCTCATCAAATTTTACTAAAGAAGAATTAAAAGAACCTTTTTCAGCTAAATCGAATAATAACCTTTCAGAACTCTCGATTATAGATTGTCCGTTAGTATCAAGATCGTTTAATTTTGCACTATCAATAGTTTGTTCGGAAATTTTAATTAATTCTCTTCTTACAAACATATCGTAGATTATTTTTGAATATTCTATTGCTTGTCTTACTGATGTAGAAAATTTTGTAATTTTAACTAAATATTCAGGAACATTTATATCATCCTTTTCATCTTCAAAATAATTTTTTAAAGTAATTGGATTGGCTAACATTCCTTTGTAGATAAGACTTTCTACTGCCTCAAATATTTTTTGATGCATTGGATCATAAAAGTTAATATTGGAAATTATTGTATTTATTTCATCAAAAATATCGTTACTTACAAGAATAGATCCTATAACAGCTTGTTCTGCTTCAATGTTATTTGGTAACTCCTTAAATTGATCCTTGACTATACTTAAATTATTTTCCATGAGAATAAATTTACATAAATATTAATCAAATAAAAATATTAATTGGCTCTGGGGAAAAGAATGTATAATTATTGAATTGTATCAGCCGAAGATACATTAATTGTAATCTCAGCATCAACTTCTGAGTGTAAAGAAATTTTAACCTTAAATTTTCCTAAAGACTTTATTTCTTCAACTGGTTGTATCATAGAAGGTTTGATATCAGTTTTGTTTTCTTCATTAATCAGTTTTGAAATTTCTGTTGGTTTAACTGAGCCATACAATTCATTATTTTCTGTACTTAGTTTTTTGACAAAATATTCTTTACCATTAATCTGTTCAGCAATTTTAGATGCTTCTTGTCTCTTTTCGTTATCTTTTTTAGATAACTCAGTTTTAATTTTTTCTACTTCTTTTATATTTTCCTTTGATGCGTAAAGTGCTTTTTTATTAGCGATTAAAAAGTTTCTGGCAAAACCTCTTTTTACATCTATGATTTCACCAATAGAACCAATTCTTTTTAAATTTTCTAATAAAATTACTTTCATTTTATATTAATGCTAAGTTTCTTGCTCTTTTGATTGAAAGAGAAAGTTCTCTCTGTTTTTTTTGAGATACATTTGTAATCCTTGAAGGTAATATTTTACCATTCTCAGATACATATTTTTTTAAAAGTTTAATGTTTTTATAATCTACTTCTGGAGCACCCTTTACTGACAATGGGCACGTTTTTTTAAATTTATATTTATTTGGTTGAAAAATGCTTAATTTTGCAAAGTTGCTTTGTTTACCTTTTTTGTTTCCACTTTGTCTTTTTGGCATTAGTTTTTAACACTTTCTTTTTTTTCAGTATCTTCTTTTTTTCCGAAATAGTTTGTTTCCAAATTAAATTTTTTTACTCTAACTGTTAAACATCTTAGTAATTTTTTATCAATAGCTTCATTTTTTTCTAATTCATTAATTACATTTCCTTTACCTTTTATTTTAAAGTGTATGTAACTCCCTTTTTTATTCTTTTTAATAAGATAGGATAAGTTAAGCAATCCCCAGTTTTCAGTTTTAACAACTTCACCATCATTTTTTTCAACAATTTTAGAATATTTTTCTGTTAATTGCTTTATTTCACTTGGTGAAGTATCTTGCCTAGCTATAATAGTGTGTTCGTATAAATTCATTTAAGTTCTTTAATAAAAAATGAGGATATACTATTATAAAAGTTCAATTACAATAGTTAAAAAGGCAAAAATATTAGTTTTTTTTATATGTTTTCAGTAATATTTCCAGGTCAAGGTTCCCAAATGGTAGGAATGGGAAAAGAGCTATATGATAAATTTGATTTAGTCAAAAACCTGTTTAAAGATGCAGATGATTCTTTAAATTTTTCTATTTCTAAGCTTATACTAGAAGGACCAAAAGAGGACCTAGATTTAACAGCCAATACACAGCCAGCAATATTTTTAATCAGCTATTCAATATTTAATTTAGTTAAGAAAGAATTTAACTTAGATTTAAATAAAGCAAAATATTTTGCTGGACATTCTTTGGGCGAATATTCAGCTTTATCATGTGCAGGGTATTTGGATTTTTCAGATACCTTAAAAATACTAAGAATAAGAGGGGATGCTATGCAAAACTCTGTTCCTAAGGGACAGGGAGGAATGGTTGCGGTATTAGGTTCGACAGTTAATGTGATTGAAAAGATTTTGACAAAATATAAAGAAAATTTAAAAGTACAAATTGCGAATGACAATTCCGAAGGTCAAATTGTTTTAAGTGGAAAAACTGAGGATTTAGAAAAGTTAATTGGAATTTTAAAGAATAATTCAATAAAAAATATTAAACTTCCAGTTAGTGCACCTTTCCACTGTAATTTGATGAATAATGCAACAAAAGTTATGACAGAGGAGTTAAATAAACTTAATTTTAAAAATGGACAAAATAAATTAATTTCAAACGTTACTGCAAATGAAATTAATGATCCAGATGAACTTAAAAATCTATTGATAAAGCAAATAGAGAATAGAGTTAGATGGAGAGAAAGTGTGATTAATATGATAGAAAATGATGTAGATCATTTTATAGAAATTGGACCTGGGAAAGTTTTATCAGGTTTGGTAAAAAGAATTAATAGAAATGTAAAAATTGATGTAATTAACACTCAAAGTGATATTGAAATTCTTAAAATATGATAGATTTAAAAAGTAAAAATATTATCGTTACGGGTGCCTCAGGCGGAATTGGAAATTCAATAATTGAAAAATTAAATCAAGCTGGAGCAAATATTTTAGCCTCAGGTACAAGATTAGAAAAACTTGAAGATCTGAAAAGTAAATATGGAAATATTAAAACATTAAAGTTTGATATATCTCAAAGTGATAAAATTGAGGAATTTATTGACACCGCAACCAATGAACTTGGTGGAAGTTTAGATTGTATAGTAAATAATGCAGGCATCACCCAAGATAATTTAGCAATAAGGATGAGCCTTGACGAATGGCAAAAAGTAATTGATGTTAATTTAACCTCAACTTTTTTAATGAGCAAATCAGCAATTAAAAAAATGCTTAAAAATAAATCTGGAAAGATTGTTAATATTACATCAGTTGTCGGACATACAGGTAATTTAGGACAGGCCAATTATAGTGCATCTAAAGCAGGTATAATCGCAATGTCGAAGAGTTTGGCGATAGAATATGCTAAGAAAAATATAAATATAAATTGTATTTCACCGGGTTTTATTAAAACATCAATGACAGATAAATTAGATGATAAATTTAAAGAGGCTATAATATCAAAAATCCCATCTGCACGACTAGGAGAACCAGATGATATTGCAAATGCTGTTCTTTTTTTATGTTCAAGTCAATCAAGCTATATAAATGGTGAGACCTTACATGTTAATGGGGGCATGTATATGGCTTGACAAAATAGGTTTTTAAACTATTAAGAATTTATAACAAAAAGGATCAATATGTCAGAAGACGTTTCAAGCAAAGTTAAAAAAATTGTAGCAGATCACTTAGGTATTGATGAAGCTAAAGTAACCGAGGAATCTAGTTTCATAGATGATTTGGGTGCCGATAGTTTGGATACAGTTGAATTAGTGATGGCTTTCGAAGAAGAGTTTGGATCTGAAATTTCTGATAGTGAAGCTGAGAAAATTTTAACTGTGGGTGACGCAGTTAAATTTATCGAAGGTAAAGCTAACTAGAAATTTGAATGCCCTCAGATAAAGATGGGGTAATGATTATTTTATCTTCTCCCTCTGGAGCAGGTAAAACTACTTTAGTTAAAAAATTATCTGAAAAAGATAATTATGAAATTTCAATATCACATACCACCAGACAACCCAGGCCTAATGAAAATCAGAATGAAGATTATTTCTTTGTTGATGAGTTAGAATTCAAAAGACTTATTAAAAATGAAGAGTTTCTTGAATATGCAAAAGTTTTTAATAATTTTTACGGCACAACAAGAACACCGGTTATAAATAAACTAAATAAGTGCAAAAATGTTTTATTTGATATTGATTGGCAAGGAGCCGATCAAATAAAAAATAAAAAATTAGATTATAAATTAATTACTTTTTTTATACTTCCCCCAAGCAAAGAAGTTTTATACGAAAGATTATCAAAACGACATGCAAATGATAAATTAATAGCTCAAGAAAGAATGAAACAGTTTGAAAGAGATGTCTTGCATTGGATAAATTATGATTATGTGGTTATTAATAATGATCTAGATGAATGTTATTTAAAAATAACAAATTTGATAGATGCAGTAATTACTAAGGGGTCTAAAGATTATGATCCTGATTATATAAGAAGCCATATAGAGAAATTAACTTCTTAATTTTTCATATTCAGAAGCTAATTTATAATAAGTCTCTAAATCTAGATTTTGAGGTCTTGAATTTAAATTAACATCTAGCATATCTAAAACTTTTTGATTACCATTAAAAAGTTGATTATAAGGCTTTTTTAACATTTTTCTTCTTTGATTAAAGAAAACTCTTGTAATTTTTTCTAAATTATTTGGATCATTAATTTTAATGAAATTTTTCTTAGGGAAAAAATACAACAAAGAGCTATCTATTTTTGGTTTTGGATAAAATGAGTCAGGCTTGATATCACAAATCTTTTTTATGTTTAATTTCCAATTAGAGATAATTGATAATCTTCCATAATTTGAGGTATTAAACTTAGCAACAATCCTATCAGCAACCTCTTTTTGAAACATTAAAATTAAACTTTCGAACCAAAAGTTTTCTTTTAAATTTACTATCCATTTGCTTAGAATTTCTGTTGAAATATTATATGGTAAATTACCAAAAACTACGACTTTTTCTTTGAAAAGAAGAGTTTCATCTATTTTTAAAATATCATCATTAATCACTGTTATCTGATTATTAAATTTATTTTCAAGATCTTTTGCAAGTTCATTATCTTTTTCGATTACAAATAATTTTTTTGGATTTTTTTTGAGAATAAATGATGTTAGATTTCCAGTGCCAGGACCGACTTCAAGAACAATTTTGTTTTGAATATCGGTGGTATCAGTTATTTTTTCTAAAATTAATTTATCAATTAAAAAATTCTGACCTAAACTTTTTTTTGCTTTTATCAAAATTTATCCAAGAAAGTAATTGCATTTATCAAGCTTAAAGGATTTGATTTATTTTTACCCAGCATTTTTTCATTAGGTCCATGATCAGGTGAAACTCTAATAAACGGTAAGCCAACCGTTATATTTATAGCGTCATATTCATTTAAAGTTTTCATCGGTGTTAAAACCTGATCATGGTACATCCCAACTATTATGTCGAATTGTTTTCTATTTTTTTTTAAAAAAATAGTATCTGCAGGAAATGGACCCTTGATCATTAATTTTTTGTTTTTTAAGTAATTTACTGATGGTTTAATTAGTTTAACATCTTCATTATAGTCATGAACACTTTCACAATGAGGGTTCAAGCCTGTAACAGCAATGTTAGCTTTTTTATTTAATTTTTCATTATAAAAATTATTAACTATTTGAATTTTATTAATTATTTCTTTTTTATTTAATTTTCCTGAAACCATCTTTAATGGTAAATGTGTTGTAATGGGAAGAACTGAAAGTTTTTTATTATAAATTAACATAGCAAATTTATTACACTTTGTTTTCTTTGCCAAATATTCTGTAATACCTAAATATCTGTTTTTCAGAAAATGTTTTTTTGAAATAGGACCATTAATAAATTTGTTAGATAATCCAGATTTTAACAATTTAATCGCTAAATCGAAACAATTTTCAATATATTTATTTGACTTTGAGCTTATTTTCTCAAAGGCTTTTTTAGCATTATAATCTACATTTACTAAGTTTATACGATTTTTTTTAAAACTTAATTTATTTAAATTTAAATTTATGGGATTAATTTTAAAGTTAAAATTCAACTTTTTCATTTGCATTAAAAATAATTTATGAGAACAAATAATTAAAATAGGGCTTTTAAATTTTTTTCTTTTGAAGGCTTTAAAAAAAATCTCTAAAAAAATACTATTAGGTTCACCTGCAACTATAATTATAGGTTTATAATTCATATATTTTAGTATCTTTTTTTATTTTATTAAAATATATCAGTGAAAATCTTTTTAGCTGTTCATTTGTTTCTCCTGAAATTCTTTTTTCAAGCTCTTTTTCTTTATCAATTTTTAATTCTTTTTTTTGAATATCATCTATTTTTAAAATTAAGAATCCACCACTAATGACAATAGGTTTTGTGTATTGTTTAACTTTTAAATTTTTTAATTTTTCATTTATTTTTTTATTTAATGCAGTTTCATTTATCCAGCCTAGCTTTCCACCTGAACTAGAGCTATCAGAAATACTATTTAGTAGAGCTGTATTTTCAAAACCTTTTTCCACTATTTGTTTTTTTAAATCATCAAATTTTTTTTCAAGACTTTCACCAGTTGATAAGTTAAAAACTATTTCTGATAAAAGATATGATTTAATAATTTTTTTATCTAAACTTATTTCTTTTTTAATTTTATCTTTATTTATTACAACCTTGTTTAAATATTTTTGATTAACTAACTTGTTCCATAAAATTTCATTTATTAATCTTTTTTTTACAATCTCAGTATTTAAGTCAAATTTAGATAAATGTTTATTAAAATCATTTAATGAGTTGAACCCAAGTTTTGCTGCATTATTTGTAATTATATTATTTATTATATCTTCATCAGGATTAATATTTTTATAGTATTTATTTATTTCCTTATTTTTTATTTTAATTCTAATTAGAGATTCTTTGGCTATATCAAAAATTTGATTTTTAGGTAATTGCTGAATATTTTTGTTAATCGCAATAAGATATTGTGTTTCTTTAAAAATATCTATAGTTGTAATAATTTCATTATCTACTTTAACAAGTATTTTATTTTCAATTGAATTAACATTAAAATTAAAAAAAAAAGTTAACGTTATAATAAAAATAAATTTTATTTTATTCATCATTAATTTCTATAAAGATCTTGGTCTATTTCTTGTTCATAGGTAGTTAGAGGATAGAAAGTTACAGTCAAGAGAAGATCTTCCTTGGGCTTAAGGTCTCTATCTTCATAGTAAGTTTTTTTGTACTTAAATCCTGCAGTTAAACAGTCGTTTTTATACTCATACAATAAATCATAATACTCTGTAAGATTGATCGTTCTGTTTCTTCTGGTATTAAATGATAAAAAATTATTTTCGTCTATTTTGTATTCAAAATAATTTTCTAAAGAGTTGGTGTTTCCAACTATATTATTTTCTTCTATAAATTTTACAGTAGTTTTAAAGCTATTATATGAAAATTCTGAAGTAATAGAGTTTTTATTGAAAGTATTAAAGTCATTATCAAGTGTAAAATTATAATCTAAACTAAAATTTTCTGATTGATTGTAAGTAATTGATCCAAATATATTAGAGTTTTTATTATTGATAGTACTAGATATAGGAATGAAGTTCTCTTTTTGGTCTCTATAAACCGTTGATATTTTAGTTTCAAAATATTTATTTATATCGTCTAAAGCTGTCTTTTTATAATTTATTCCTAAAGTAAGTGATTTTCCTCCTTCAAATGAATCGCTTAGCCCAAGTCTATTAATACTGAATACGTTATCTGCATTTATTAACCTTTTCGTAGTTTTATAATCTTTCATATCACCAGGATTCCATCTAAATGAAATTTTTGGCTCAATTGTATGTTCAAAGCTATCATTTTTTTTACCTAACGGAAGGCTTGTGTTTATTTCTGTAATGTTCATAAGTTCACTTTGAACACTAGATTTATATTTTTGATTATTTTTACCAACAGTATTTAAATTTTTAAAATAAATATTAAAATTATTCTTAAAACCATATTTTTTAGAAATATTATCAATTATTTTATAATTAATATTATTTGTAACATTGGTCTCTAAATTATTTGTCTCAATTAAATTATTACTACCACTTGATGAAAATTCTAATAAACCCAATCTATCTATGTCAATCAATCTAGAAAAGTTGTAATAAGGCAAAACATACTCATATCTATCACTAGACTTTTCTTCTTGTAAATTTTCATAAATGTTTAAACCCATGTCAAAATTGTAATTTTTATGATCTAAAATTAATTTCATTCCAGTGTTCAATTTATTTGGATTCGAAGGTTTAATTTCAGTTTCCATTAAGTTAGTATCAAATACCTTTAAATAAGTATCATTACTTACTTTTTCTAAGAAGAAATTTATTTTACTTGACTCAAAATTTGATAAATCAAGATCAACATCATATTTAGTAAATATATGACTGATAGTATTTTTATTATTTGATAAGGATGATTTATATCCAGTTGTAAGACTGAAATCTGCAATTAAAGATGAATTTTTTTGTTCAGACCTGTATTCATTTTGAAACATGTACATGTCATTTTCAAAAAAAGTTGGTTTAAAAGTGTAATCTTTACTCTCAGAAATTACATAAAAATAAGGCAAATATAACGATGATCCAAGTATTTCAGAATTATTTAACTGTGGTTTTAAAAATCCAGTTTGTCTCTCAACTGATGGGTCTGGATGAAAAAATTTTGGAAAATACATGACCGGTTTATCATAAACATTTAGTACAGCTTGATCATATATCAATTGTTTTTTATTTTTATCATGAGTAATTTTTTTGGCTTTTATACTCCAAGGTGGACATTTGCCGTCTCGTTTTTTACAACTAGTAAAAATACCTTTATTTATAATAGTAACCTGATTTTTTGAACTTGAAGAAACTCCTGTAAGTCTTGGATCATTTTCATCATTATCGAAACTATCTTTTTGTAAGTTTATTTCAGTTTGACCTGCTATAAAAGTATCTTCCTTTAAATCGAAAAAACCATTAGAAAATTTCAAATTGTCACTACTTCCTGATGGAACTGTGTTATCAGAAATAATATTTAAATTTTTAGCTTTTAACAATTCACTCTTAATATTGTACTCAAATTGATCTATTTCATACAATTTTGATTTTTTATCTAATATTTTTGTTTTTTGTTCAGAACTTAATAAATTCTCGTTTCTTAAAAGTTCAACGTCAGAAGATTGAAAATTATATTTTTCATCTATTATAGCTTCAGTTTTTCCTTTAGTAAAAATATGTTCAATGTTTCTTAAATAATTTATTTCCTCTGTAAATAATTTATAATTTTTAATTTTATCATCAATTCTTACATTCCCATTAGCATTCAAAGAATTTAATTTTTTGTTATATTCCATCATCTTTGAGCTGATAGATAATTCATTATTAACAAATTTTGAATTGCTCTCTGAAACGAATATTTCTTTATCCTTATAATAAATTGCTTTATTTGAAAAAAGTTTTGCATTTTCATTTAAATCTTCGATTATTACATTGTCAATTAATTTAAGTGTATTTGATAATTTTTCATAAACAAATTCATTAGCTTTTATTTTAATATTTTCATCTGGTTTAATAAATCTAGAGGCTTTTTTTGAAATAAAAATTTCTTGGTTCTTATAATAAATAGCCTCTTCTGAAAAAATTTTTAAATCTTGATCAAGATCATTAATCAAAATATTACCTATTAACTTAAGTGTATTTAAAGACTTATCATAAATAAATTTATCAGCTTCAATTTTAATGTTATTGTCAGTTGTAATTAATCCCCTCTTTTTTCCAATGAATTTATTTCCTTCTTCGATAATTTCTATTTCCGTAACATCAAAATTGAATTGATCTGTAGAATAAATTGGAGAAACATAAATTAAACTTATTATTAGACTTAAAAAATATAATTTAAATTTATTTTTCATTTATTTTTAGCAATCCAATAAAATTTATAATCAACAATACAAATAAAGGCATCCATATTGAAATTAAAACTGGCATTTTTTCTGTGTTACCCATTATCACAAAAAAATTATTCATGTAATATATAATTACAGATGCAAATAGTCCTATAGCCAATTTTAGAGTCGTATTATTTAATTTTTTTGTATTGAACATTAGAATTGCTGCAAGAATTGTCATTAAGGTAAAATAAAATGGAAACGAAACTATCCTTTGAATCTGTACATCTACTTCAGTTGTAGAATAATTTAATGATTTATAATTTTTTCTAAGTTCAAATAACTCAATTAATGATAAGGAAGACAAATTTGAAAATAAACTTTGAATTTTCTTATAATCAAAATTAGAGCTAAAATTTAGTTTATCTTTTTTAAGAACATTGCCATTTTTTTCATAAATACTCGCATTATTAATAGTCCATAATTTATTTTGAACATCAACTTTTTCACTTTTGATATTTCTTTCTACTTCAAAATTTTCATCAAACTCTGTTATAAAAACATTAAAAAGTAAATTTTGGTCAATTTTTGAGGCATTAATAATATTTACTCTTTTTTCAACTATATCCTTAATCCATAATCCGTTATTAGTGATCACTGCAAGATATTTACCATCAAGAGTATATTTTATTTTTTGTTCTAAATAAAAATTCTTAAGATTTGATGATAAATTGTAATAAAATGTAATTAAAAGAATTCCAAATACAAAACTAATTATACTTAGTATAAGCATTATATTTGAATTTTTTAATCCAGAGTACTTAAAGATTTGTATCTGATTATTATTAAGTAGGTTT
>CABYSP010000012.1 GCA_902521675.1 uncultured Pelagibacteraceae bacterium | reverse complement strand
TTTTATAAGGTCTATTCAACATATTTATTAATGCTACTGCAATAGAAAAATTTATTTTTTTTTGTAAGAAATTTTGAAAAATCAAAATACTGTCAAGCATTACTTCCGATATATAGATAACAAATTTAGATTGATTTAATCTCATATTATTGCATATAGTACTTATATTTTTTACAGGATTTGACTTAAAAACAGCTTGGTCCTGTCACTCTTAGGGTTAGCAAAAAACTCTTTAGTTTCAGCTCTTTCAACAATCATTCCCTCATCCATAAAAATAACCTCATCAGCTACTTCTTTAGCAAATCCCATCTCATGGGTAACAACTATCATTGTCATACCTTGGTTTGCTAAATCAACCATTACATCTAAAACTTCTTTAATCATTTCTGGATCTAGAGCTGATGTAGGCTCATCAAATAACATTATTTTAGGTTCCATACAAAGTGCTCTAGCAATAGCAACCCTTTGTTGTTGACCGCCTGACAATTGTCCTGGAAATTTTTGTGCTTGATCAAGAATTTGAACTCTTTCTAAATGTTTTAAAGCTAATTCTTCAGCTTCTTTTTTTGGCATTTTTTTTACCCAAATTGGTGCAAGTGTACAATTATCTACAATTGATAAATGAGGAAATAAATTAAACTGTTGGAATACCATTCCAACCTCTGCTCTAATTTGTTCAATATTCTTTGTATCTTCTGTTAAAGTGTTTCCATCAACAATAATATCACCTTGCTGATGTTCTTCTAATCTATTGATGCATCTAATTAATGTAGATTTACCTGATCCTGATGGACCACAAACAACAATTTTTTCTTTTGGTTTAACCTCTAGATTAATATCTTTTAAAACTTGAAAATCACCAAACCACTTATTTACATTTTTTATTTGAATAATACTGTCAGACATAAGTTATCGCTCTGTTTTATATTTCTGCTCTAGGTTATAGCTATACTTACTCATTGCATAACAAATAATCCAGAAAATTATTGCAGCAAAAACATAGCCTTCCATAGCAAAACCTAACCACTCTGGATTAGTTTTGGCTAAATTTAACATTCCTACTATTTCAAGTAAACCAACTACAAATATTAGAGGAGTATCTTTAACTAAAGCTAAAAAAGTATTAGCAATACCTGGAATTACTAATTTTAAAGCTTGAGGAAGAATTACAAATATGTGCATTCTCCAATATCCCATACCTAATGATTTTGCAGCTTCGTATTGACCACGGGGTAATGCTTGTAAACCTCCTCTAATGACTTCAGCAACATAAGCTGCTTCAAACAAAGAAATAGCTATTATACATCTCACCAATTTATCTATAAAGAAATCTGCAGGTAGAAACATTGGAAACATCACAGCAGACATAAATAAAACTGTAATTAACGGAACACCTCTCCAAAATTCAATAAACCCAATTGATATATATCTTATTAATGGAAAATCTGATCTTCTACCAAGAGCAAATGCCATTCCTATAGGAAAACAGAAAATTAAACAGAAAAATGAAATTATAAATGTAAGTGATAATCCTCCCCAGGCTCCGGTTTCGACCCAATTTAATCCATCAAGTTTACCTAATTCAATTAATTCCTCGTAAAAGATGAAATATTTCAAGGCAATATAAAGAGTGATTGGTACAAATATAAAATAATAAAATTTAAATTTACTTGGAATAAAGAAACCAATAATTATTGAAATTACTGCTGCAATTATTCCATAAGAAAAGTCAAAAAATATAGGACCACCTGATATAAAAAAGAAAATAAAAAGGAATGCTATAAATGGATAAATTACAACATAATATAAAGTTAAATATTTTTTAAATTTTTCTGTAGCAAAATATCCTACAGAACCCAAAAGAGCTAAAGCAATAAAAGATAAATTTATTCTCCATTGTTCTGCATTTGGATACATTCCATACATAAATCTTCTAAACCAGACTTTAATGTAAGTCCAACAAGCACCAGTACCTGAGCAAACATCTTTACTATCACCAGCAAAACTTGCATCAACCACAAACCAACTTAAAACTGGTGGTATTGATTTAATAATAATAAAAATAATTAATAGAGATAAGATTGCATTAAAATTGTTTGTATTAATATTTTTATTTACTTGATCTAGAAATTTATTACCACTGTGTTCAATTCTAATAAAATACAGTCCTATAAAACCTAATATAATTGGAATTATAAAGCTTAATGATGCAGGTAAAAATCCAGTGATGTTTAAACTAAAGAATGAATTAAGAAAAACATCAATAACACTAATAACAAATAAAAATGAACCCATATATAAAAAGATAGTCAAATTATCTTTATCTGGTTTTAAAAAATTAATTTTTGACATTTATTTTTCCTTAATAGCAATTTTTTTATTGTACCAATTCATAAGAATTGAAATTGAAATACTTAAGCTTAGGTAGGTAAGCATCGTTATTGAAACTATTTCAATCGCTTTACCGGTTTGCATTAATGCTGTTCCCGCAAAAACTAGCACTAGATCAGGATAAGCAATTGCAGCAGCTAATGAAGAATTCTTAGTTAAATTTAAATATTGGTTTGTTGTTGGTGGAATAATAATTCTTAACGCTTGTGGCATAACAACTAATTTTAAAACTTGATTAGGATTCAATCCAATTGATGCAGCCGCTTCTTTTTGACCTTTACCTACACCTTGAATTCCAGCTCTTACACACTCGGCAATAAAAGTTGCTGTATATAATGCCAGTGATAAAGTTAAAGCTATTAATTCAGGGGGTAAGCTTATACCACCTTCATATTTGAATGATGTTGTAGCTAATTGCTTTAATTTAGGAATTTCAAACGATAAACTCACGCCTCCAACTAAAAAGCTAAGTAAAGGTAATATAAAAATTAAACCTACTGATATCCAAAAAACTGGTAACTGTTTACCTTGTGTTTCTTGAACCTTTCTTGCATGAATTCTAATTACAACTATTGCAATTATTGCTGCAATTATTGAATATAGAAATACATTAAGATTTTCCCAAACAAATGCTGGAACATATAAACCTTTAATTGTTAAGAAAAAAACACCTAATATTGCATCCGCATCCTGAGGCAATGGTAGAGCTCTTAAAGCTGCAAAATACCAAAAAAATATTTGTAAAAGTAATGGGATGTTTCTAAAGAATTCTACATAAAAAGCAGCAAACTGATTTATTAAATAGTTTGGCGATAATCTTGCAACACCAACAATAACACCTAAAATTGTTGCAATAATTATTCCAATTACAGAAACTAAAATAGTATTAAGTAAACCAACTAAATAAGCTCTAAAATATGAATGTGAACCATCATATTCAATAAGAGAAAACTGAACATCAAAAGATGACTCTTGAGAAAGAAACCCATATCCAAAATCAATACCTCTATTCTCCATATTGATTTGAGCGTTATATGTAAAAAATCCAAAAACTAATACTACAACTAAAACGGTAATTAATTGGGGAATGATTTTTTGTAATTTCAGTTCCATTTGAACGCTTATAAAAAAAAGGGCTAGAAAAATCTAGCCCTTTTTAATTAGTTAAATGTGCAATTATCTTGCAGGTGGTACATAAAGAATTCCACCTTTAGTCCATAATTCATTTGGACCTCTGTCAGGTAAAATTCCAGTGTCAGCTATATTTCTTTTGTAGCTTTCACCATAGTTACCAACTTGCTTAATAATTCTTAAGCTCCACTCATTGTCTAGACCAAAAGCAGCACCTAATTCACCTTCAGCACCAACTAGTCTTTTAACAGCTGGGTTATCTGAAGTTTTCATTGAGTCTGCGTTTGCAGAAGTGATTCCATATTCCTCTGCTTCGATCATAGCATTTAAAGACCATCTAACGATATCTTCCCACACAGAGTCACCTTGTCTTACAACTGGTCCTAAAGGCTCTTTAGAAACAGTTTCAGGTAACACAATATGTTCATCTGGGTTAGACATTTTAGTTCTTTGTGCAGCTAGACCTGATTTATCAGTAGTGTATGTATCACATCTACCAGCATCATAAGCAGCTACGACTTCATCAGCTTTTTCGAAAGCAACTGGCTCATAAGAAATTCCTTTTGAGTTAAAGAAGTCTCTCATGTTTAACTCAGTTGTTGTACCAATGTTTGTACAAGCTGAGATACCATCTTTGAATTGGCTTGTTGAAGTAATACCAGAACTTTTTCTAACCATGAAACCTTGACCATCGTAGAAGTTTACTCCAACGAAAGTAAGACCGATATCAGCATCCCTAGAAAGAGTCCAAGTTGTGTTTCTTGATAAGATATCAATCTCACCAGAAGTTAAAGCTGTAAATCTTTCTTTAGCACTTAATGGTGTAAACTTAACTTTGTTTGCATCACCTAGCACTGCAGCAGCTACCGCTCTACATACGTCAACGTCGATACCAGTCCAATTTCCTGCTGCATCAGCATTAGAAAATCCTGGAAGACCTTGAGATACTCCACATCTTACAAAACCCTTCTTTTGAGTGTTTTTAAGTGTTTTAGATTTTTTAGCAGCCATAGTTTCTGTTGTAAAAGTAAACAACACTGCAACCATAGCAACTAAAGAAGTTAATTGTTTTAAGTATTTAAACATTATTCTTCCTTTATGTTATTTTTATTTGTTAACAAATAATTCAAAATTACTTTTGAATATTTACAATTTAAACATGTAAGAAAATACTGTTCAAGAAAAATTAACAATAAATTTTAATTTATATAAATTCACGTCAAGCCTAATTTTAAATAATTAATAGCTTAAAAGTAAGAAATGGCGCGCCCTGAAGGATTCGAACCTACGACCCTCGGTTTAGAAAACCGATGCTCTATCCAGCTGAGCTAAGGGCGCAAAATTTATTGATATATATAATACTAAATTAATTTTTAAAAAGAAATTTTTTAGCAATGAGCAATAAAGATAAAAGTTCAACCCTTCCGATAATCATAAAAAATATTAGAAAATATTTGGTTAAAAAGTGCAAATTTTGAAAATCAAAGTCAGATACACCGTAAGCAGATGAATTAACAGTATTCATTAAGGTTAATACAGCTAATTTGAAAGAATATTCAAACTGGATATTGGATAGTGTTAGTATCAAGGTTAAAGAAAAAAGTGAAATAACAAATATTAATATTGTTAAAAAATATTTATTTATATCTTTTGTGTCAAAATTAATTTTAGAAAAAACCAATTTATTTATAAATACATTTTTTGGCCTGCTAAAAGAAAGAATTTGATTAATAGAATATTTTGTTAAAGAATATATTTTTAAAAACCGCAAACCTGAGCTTGTAGAAAAAAAAGATCCACCAATAATTACCAGCAAGATATATATAAAGTTTAAACTAGCCTGATCAACATCAAGTGAAATACCTATATTTGAAATACTACTAACTACTGATAAAAAATTGGATGTAAAATTAGCATCATAACTAAAGAAAACAAAAAATATACTTACAACTATAATAAAATATAAAAATAGATGTATATCCTCGTAAAAAAAATTTAAATTTTTATTTCTTAAAAAAATCAAATTATATGTAAAAAAAATACTAAAAAAAGAAATTAACATTAAAAAAGAAAATATAATTATTTGAAAATCATTTATTAAAATTGTTGAAAGTTCATTAACAGGTAGAAATCCACCTGAAGAAATTATCGTCATTGCTAAATTTAGAGAATTAAATGATCTGATCCCAAGAATGTTTAGAATAATAAAAATTGATATAGTTAATCCTGAGTATAATAACAGAATTTTAATTGATTGTTTTAAAATCTCAGAAGAATTAAATGATAAAAAATTAGTTAAAGATTTTTTTAAACTTTCGTCATAAATATCAATTAAAAAAATAATAGAATATAAAAAGTATAACCCACCTATCCATTGTATTGATGATCTCCATAAAATTAGGCCTTGATCGATATGTTTAATATTTCCAAAGACGGTAAAACCTGTTGAAGTAAATCCTGAGACAGCTTCAAATAAGGAATTTAAAAAAGTTAAATTATAAATACTTAAATAAAAGGGTATTGATAAAACCAAAGGCATTAAAACATATCCTAATAAGACAGTTAATATTTTTTCAAATATTGACGGTTTTTTATAATCTGTTTTAATTTTGTAAAAAATTATTCCAATGATTGCTGAAATAATTAAGCTAAAATAATATGTATTTAGATTTAGATATAAATTGAAATAATAAGAGTAAATAATATTTAAAAAAGAAAAAATAGAAATTAATATAAAAAAGAAACTTAAGTATTTTACTCTAAAAAGTGACATTTAATTATATAGAACTAATTCTAAATATATTTTCTACCACTGAAATAGAATCTTTCTTTGCTAAAAAAACAACTTTATCCTCTTTTTGAAAGACAAAATTTGATCGAGGTATAATAACTTTGTTTTCCCTTAAAACTGCTCCAATTCTTATTTCATCTGGTAAATTAGAATTTTTTAATTCTTTATTAATTAACTCAGATGTTTCTATAATTTCAGCTTCAATTACTTCATATTCACCATTCATAATTGTATAAGCAGTTTCTATTGTGCCTTTATGAATATGTTTTAAAATACTTGATACAGTATTCATTCTTGGATCAATAAGATCATCAATTTTTAAAGAGTTTTGTAACAAAGAATAATTAGGCTTATTGATTAAAGCCATTGTTCTTTTGTCATTAATATCCTTTTCATCTTTTGCAAATTTTTCAACAAGAACACTTACCATCAAATTATCCTCATCATCGTTTGTTAACGCAAGAACTGTCTCTGCTTCTTGTAAATTAGCCTCTGCTAAAACTTCTTCATCTAAAGCATCACCATTAATGATAATTGTATTGTTTAATTCACTAGCAAGAAATTCAGCTCTTTCTTTATTTTTTTCAATAATTTTAACTCTTGCTGCATCCAAAGTTTCTTCAATGTTTTTAGCCAAATTAAAACCAATGTTACCCCCACCTACGATTAAAATATTTTTAGATGCTTTTTCATCATGTCCAAAGGTTCCTAAAGTATCTGACATTTGTGAAGAATTTATAATTACGTAAATTTTATCATTTTTTCTTACCTCATCATTTTTTTTTGGAATTAAAAATTTTTCATCTCTAATTATTCCAATAATATTTGCATCTAAATTAGGATATTTTTTAGTTAAATCGTTTAGCTTAATATTAATTAATTTACAATTTTCATTAATTAAAATTTCTAATAATCTAATTTTATTTTCAGCAAATGGCACGCTATCTAATGCACCTGGTGCCTCAAGTTTTCTTTGTATTGATTTTGCAATCTCAATTTCAGGAGAAATAATTACATCAATAGGTAAATTCTCTTTATTATAAACTCTTGTAAATTTTGGATTTAAGTAATCTTGAGATCTTATCCTAGCTATTTTCTTTGGAATTTTAAAAATTGAAAAAGCTATTTGGCAAATAAGCATATTAATTTCGTCATTTCTGGTAACTGCTATAATCATGTCGGACTCTGCTGCGTTAGCTTTTTCAAGTATAGAAGGATAAGTACCTTTTCCTACTATAGCTTTAATGTCCAAAACATCATCAATTTTTTGAATATCATCACTAGATGGGTCGATAATAGTTATTGAGTGGCCTTGTTCACTTAGCTGTTTAGCTATAGTGAACCCTACTCTTCCAGCTCCACAAATGATTATATTCATCTAATTAAATTCTTTGATGCCTAAACCTTTTAATTTTCTGTGTAATGCACTTCTTTCCATTCCAACAAAATTTGCTGTTTTTGAAATATTTCCATTAAATTTTTTTAATTGAATAGTTAAATACTCTTTTTCAAACTTTTCTCTAGCTTCTTTTAATGGCACAGATAGGCTATTTTCAGCTAATTGATCATCAAAATTTGTATTTTTTAAAGACTCCTTAATTATATTCGAAATTTTATCTTTTGAATCTGGTTGCAATATTGCAATTCTCTCAATTAAATTTCTTAATTCTCTGACGTTACCATGCCAATTATGATTTAGTATATAGCTATTATTTTCATCAATGTCTAATTCTTTAATTTTGTAATTATCACATATTTTTTTGGAAAAATATTTTATTAACAAAGGTATATCTGAAATTCTTTGATTTAATGGTTCAATATTTATCTCAAAAACATTAATTCTATGAAATAAATCTTCTCTGAAATTTCCAATTTCTATTTCTCTCTTCAAGTCTTTGCTTGATGAGCAAATTAATCTTACATCCACACTTACGTCATTAGCTCCATTAACTCTTTTAAATTTTTGATCTGTTAAAACTCTTAATATTTTAGATTGTATATCTAATGGAATTTCTGAAACTTGATCTATTAATAATGTACCTTTATTTGCTTTTTCAAGTGCACCATATGATATAGACCCATTCTCCTTTTCTTCACCAAATAATTCTAATTCATACTTATTAATATCTAGTAAAGCACCATTTAAAACAATAAATGGATTTTTACCTCTATTAGAAGCTTTATGGATTTTTCTAGCAATTAATTCTTTCCCTGAACCTGAGGGCCCACTTATAAATACTCTGCTTTCAGTGACTGATATTTTTTTTATTTGATCAATTATATTTACTATATTTTTGCTATTTCCAATTAATTCATAAGACGAAAATAATTTACTCTCATATTCTCTATTTTGTTTTTTTAAATTAAAGTTTTCAACTGCTCTTTTAATAAAATTAAGTAATCTTTCTTGGTCGAATGGTTTTTCTATAAATTCAAAAGCACCGTGTTGTAATGATTTAACAGCCATTTCAATATTAGCATGTCCAGAAATAATTATAACAGGAATATCTATATTTTTGGATTTAATATGTGAAAGAAGTTCAATACCATCATTGTCTCCCTTATCCAATTTAACATCAAGAATTGCAACATCAGGTAATTTTTTATCTATTTCAGCAAGTGCTTGGTTGTAATTTGCAGCTAAACGAGTTTTATAACCAGCATCTATAATTAATTCGTTAATTATATTTCTGATGTCAGCATTATCGTCTACTATTAAAATTTCTTCATTCATTATTGTTTTAAAAATGTAATATTAATCTTTGCACCATTTTTAATTGGTATAAAATCAATTTTCCCATTGTGATCATTAATTATTTTATTAACTATTGACAATCCTAAACCAGTTCCATTTTTCTTAGTTGTGAAATAAGGATTAAGTATATTTTTAATATTATCTTTTAATTCATTAAAACCAACACCATTATCTTCAATAGTTGATTTAATGTGGCTATCATCTTGGGTAAGTTCAATAGTAATTTTTTTGTTGAAATTGTTATTGTTTTGGGATTTTTGATTAATACTTTCTATAGAATTCTTTATCAAATTTAAAAAAACTCTACTTATTTGTTCTTTATCACTCTCTAACATAATTTTATCAAAATCTTTTTTAAAGGCGATATCAATAGAATTATCTAATTCTTTTAGCAAATTTATATTTTCATGAATTATATCTACTAAATTATTCTTACTAAATATTGGTTTAGGCATTCTTGCAAAGTCAGAAAATTCATTAACCAATTTTTCGATTTGTTTAATTTGGTTATTTATTACTTTTAAATTATCTTTAAAATTCTCAATTTCACTTTCTTGTAATTGTTTAGAATATTTATTTTTTAATCTATCTATAGTTAATTGAATTGGAGTAAGTGGATTTTTAATTTCATGAGCAAGTTTTCTAGCAAGACTTCCCCAAGCCTCATGTCTTTCATTTATGATTAACTTTTCTTGCTGGCTTTTCAGTCTGTCTATCATCAAGTTAAAGTTTTTATTCAAGGTTTCTAAATCTTTATCTGTCTTAACCTCAGGAACTTTTGCATTAAAATTTCCTTGTCCAATGGATGTTGAGGCAAGAATTAAGTTATTTATAGATCTAAAAAACCTTGATGAAAATCTAATAGCGATAGATATAGAGACAAATAATAAAACGCTGACAACAATAATATAAATAATAGCAAATGAGATTTTAATTCCTGTACTTTTTTCTTCAACTGTATAATAAAAATTAATAGCTTCTTGAGACTCAGTTAAATATTTAGAAATATCCTTGTCTAGATACTTAACTACATACAAAAATCTATCTTTAAAATTTTGCAATCTCATTATAGCTGCAGAAATATTTTCTGGTGCGTTAATAATCTTTAAAGGACGATCGTCATCCAAAACCAAGTTTAAAGCTCTATCAACTGGAGGGACATATTGTTGATCATCTTTTAAAGTTGAAAATAAAAGTTTTTTATTAATATCTATTACATGTACCTCATCAACGTCTCTTATCAATTTTTGTGTATTTAAAAATCTCTTATATTCATTTTGATTATCATTTAAAAATTTTTTACTTTTATTGGTATCAAAGGCTATCAAAACAATATCCGATTGAATTTTATTTCTAATTTCTTCAACATAATTCCTTGCTAATTCATAAGAGTTATTCACAACTGTGGTAACTTTTTTGTCAAAATACTTCTCTAAAGCAAAATAGAATAAAAAGAGTGAAAATATTGAAATTAATACTGATGGAATTAAAGTAAATAAACCAAAGTATGTAATATATTTTTTATTAGATTTTAAACCATCTTTATCAATATCATTTTTAATTGCGTTCCTAATCTCAATAAAAATAAAAATAAAAAGTGCTATTAAAAGAACAATATTTAGAACTAATAAAATTTGTAAATTTTGATCTGATAATTCAATAAATCCTTTATCAATAAAAGTTAAAAAGGTTAAAAAACCTATCGATAATGTGATAATAAATAATATTATTAGATATATATTTTTTTTAATAAATTCGTACATTTGAATATAAAAACTACCATATAAATGAATAATTATTTTATAATACTAGCATCAGGACAAAGCAAAAGATTTAATTCAAATAAACCAAAGCAATTCAATATTTATAAAAACAAGGCTCTTTTTAAACATTCTTTAGAAAAAGCAATGAAATCAAAGCTGTTTAAAAAAATTATATTGGTCGTAAATAATAAAAAAAATATTATAGAAAAATTTCCCAAAAATGTATCAATTATTAAAGGTGGAAAAGAAAGGTCTGATTCTTCTTTAAGAGCATTAAAACATATAAAAAAATTTAAACCTGAAAACGTTTTAATTCATGATGCTGCTAGACCGAATTTCACAATCAAACTTTTAAAAACTCTACTTAAATCACTAAAAAACAACAAAGCAGTAATACCTTACATAAATTCAAAAGACTCCATTAAATACAAGGTAAAAAAACAACTCTTTAACCTAAATCGAAATAATTCAATTCTAACACAAACTCCCCAAGCATTTAAATTTAAAAATTTATATATTCTTTCAAATAAACAAAAAAATAAAATTACTGATGAAGCAACATTATTTATTGAAAACAATTTAAAAATTAAATTTATTAAAGGAGAAAATTTAAATAATAAAATTACATTTAAAGAAGATATTTATGCTAATAAAACTTATTTTGGCATTGGTTTTGATATTCATAGATTAATAAAAGGGAAAAAACTTTTTTTAGGTGGTATAAGAATTCCTTATCATTCTGGGCTTAAGGGACATTCGGATGGAGATGTGATTATTCACTCAATAATAGACTCTCTTCTTGGGGCCATGAGAAAAAAAGATATTGGTACTTTTTTTCCAGATAATCAAAAAAAATATAAAAATATTAGATCTCCTAAAATGCTAAAACCTATTGTTAAGATATTAAATACTAATGACTTTTATATTAATAATTTAGATATAAATTTAATATGCCAACAACCAAAAGTTTCAAGGTATCGTGATAAAATAATAAAATCTTTATCTAGTTTATTAAATATTGATAAAGAATTAATTAACCTTAAAGGTAAAACAGTAGAAAAACTTGGGTTAATTGGAAAGGAAAAAGCAATAGCTTGTGAAGTTATTTGCTCAATAACGCAATGAAAAAAATAAATATTTTGTTATCTACTTTCTTTGGATATGGGTATTTAACCAAAATTCCTGGAACCGTAACCTCTGGTATAACAACTGTTTTTATTTATATTGCTTATGAAATTTTAGGTTACACAGATCTTAAGTTTTCAATTATTTTTTTTATACTTTTATTCTTTTATTCATTTTATGCCGTAAGAGACTCAGAATCTGAATTTAAAAATAAAGATCCAAGACAAATAGTAATCGATGAGGTTTTAGGACAATCCATGCCTTTAATTTTGTTATTATATTTAAATCAAAATAATCAAATAAGTATTTCAATTGAAATTTATTATATTTTATCTTTTGTTTTTTTTAGATTTTTTGACATCCTAAAACCTTTTCCAGTAAGTTATTTTGATAAAAACCATAAGAACTATTTTGGAATAATTATGGATGATATAATGGCAGGATTATATTCGATGTTATTAATATATTTAATAAGTTTAAAATTCTAATGAGAATTCAATTAATACATAAAAAATTAATTAAAAAAAAATTAACTATATCCTTAGCTGAGTCTTGTACAGGTGGATTACTGGCTCATAATTTGACTAAATTAGCTAATTCATCAAAATATTTTCAAATGGGTCTGACCACTTACTCTAATGAAGCTAAAATAAAGATATTAAAAGTTAATAAAAATATTATTAGAAAATATGGTGCGGTAAGCGATGAGTGTTGTAAGGCAATGGTTCAAAATTTATCTAAAATTTCAAAAAGTAAAATCAATGTCTCCATAACAGGAATTGCTGGTCCAGGTGGAGGTTCAAAAGAAAAACCAGTTGGTCTTGTTTATATTGGTATTAAAAAAGGTAAAAATTTGATTATTAAAGAAAATAAATTTAAATCAAAAAATCGTAATTCAATTCAAAAATCAACAGTTCGTACCGTAATTAAGATACTCAGTAAAATTATTTAATACTTTCAGCTCTTTTTTGAAACGCATCTGCTATCTTTTCTAAACCAAATTGAAAAGATTTAGTCATTAAAATATTTAAAAACTTATTTTCGATTTCAAAATCAATGTCAAATAAAACTTCTGTTTTATAACCTTCAGTATCATTTCCTACTTCATTAAATTTCCAATTATTTTCCAAATGATTTAATGGTCCACCAAGATTAACAACATGAATATGATCAGTTTTTTTATTTAATTTAACGTCACTTTTAAATGTATCCTTAAACGGCCCCTTCCCTATTGTAAGATCAGCAATTATATTTATGCTGTCACCATTATCACGTCTCTCATAAACTTTTGAATTATCACAGAAAGGAATAAATTCTGGATATTTTTCAATATCTAAAACAAACTCAATTAGTTTATCTTTTCTGTTATCAATTAATCTCTTAACTGATGCTTTTGGCATTAATTATTTTTTAATCTGTTTTGTTGAAGTTTTGCGAAATCTTCATCGGCATGATATGAAGATCTAGTTAAAGGAGATGAAGACACTAATAAAAACCCTTTAGCTTTTGCTATTGTTCCTAAATCTTCAAATTCTTTTGGTGTGTAATATCTATCTAATGGATAATGTTTACTTGATGGTTGTAAATATTGACCAATCGTTATGAAATCAACATCTGCAGCTCTTAAATCATCCATGACTTGTAAAATTTCGTCCCTTGTCTCCCCTAAGCCAACCATTATTCCCGATTTAGTAAAAATATTTTTGTTTACTTTTTTTGCATTTTTCAAAAGTTCTAAAGATGCAAAATATCTAGATCCAGGTCGAACTTTTAAATAAAGACTAGGAACAGTTTCGATATTATGATTAAAAACATCTGGTTTAGCATCTAAAACTTTTTTATAAGCATCTCCTTTTCTTAAAAAATCAGGTGTTAAAACCTCAATAGTTGTATTTGGGTTTTTTTTTCTAGTTTGATTAATCACTTCAAAAAAATGTTCTGATCCACCGTCATCTAAATCATCTCTATCCACTGAAGTAATTACAACATGTTTTAAATTTAATTTTTTTACTGCTTCTGCAATCTTAACAGGTTCAAGTTGATCTAATTTTCCTGGTACACCAGTTTTAACATCACAAAAAGCACAAGCTCTTGTACAAGTGTCTCCCATAATCATAAAAGTTGCATGTCGCTTACTCCAACATTCAGTTATATTAGGGCAGTTTGCTTCCTGACAAACAGTTACAAGATTGTTATTATTTACTATTGTTTTGGTTAAAAAGAATTCCTTACTATTTGTAAGTTTAGATCTAATCCATTCAGGTTTTTTTTTAATTGGATTAATCGGTTTGTTTTCTTTTTCTGGATGTCTACTTGTCATCTTTTTTAATTATATAAATTGTCTCATTTTTTTTTCCAAACAAAAATCGTTCTCTAATTAAAGTCTCAATATAATCAAGATCTAAATCAGTACTTAGAAGTGAATTTTTATGATCCATATCTTCTATTTTACTAGTTAGTGTTAATTCTTCTTTTTTCAAGTTAGACAAAAGTTCCTTTTTTTCTATATAAGAAAAAAGACCTCTTTCTCCAGATACTAAGTTGAAACTAAAATAAAAAATAAGAAAAACTGATATTAATAAAAAATAATTTCTTTTTATCAATCGAAGCATTAATTGATCTTATTCATCCTCGCTTTTTTTCCAAGTTCTTCTTCAATGCGGATTAATTGATTATATTTTGCAACCCTTTCAGATCGAGCTAAAGATCCTGTTTTAATTTGATTTGAATTAGTGCCCACTGCTAAATCAGCAATAAACGTATCCTCACTATCACCTGATCGATGAGATATAATTGTTTTATATCCTATGGTTTGAGCAAATTTAATTACATCTAACGTTTCTGAAACAGTACCAATTTGATTTAGTTTTATTAAGATAGAATTAGAAGAAATATTTAAGAAACCTTTCTTTAATCTTTCAAGATTTGTTACATACAAATCATCTCCAACGATCTGAACTCTATTTATTGATTTCATTAATTTATTCCATGCCAACCAATCATTTTCAGCAAATGGATCCTCTATAGACTTAATTTTATATTTTTTAATAATTTTTTGATATTCTTTAATTGATTTATCTACTGAAATATAACTTTTTGAATGAATAGAGTATTTGTTCTTTTTAAATAATTCATTAGCAGCTACATCTAGACAAATAGAAACATCTTTCCCATTAATAAATCCTGATTTTTTAATTGCACTTACAATTAAATCTAAAACTTGATTGTTACTGCTGATCATGGGTGCAAAACCACCTTCATCACCTACTGAAGTTGATAAACCTTTATCTTTAATTAATTTACTTAAGTTTTTAATAACAACGAAACAAATCCGCATCGCCTCAGAAAAACTTTTTGCTCGATCAGGTCTAATCATAAACTCTTGAATTCTAAGACCATTATTTGCATGCGCTCCACCATTAATAATGTTCATTAATGGATAAGGTAATTGAAAGTTATTTTTTTGAGAAAAAGTTTTATACAAAGGTAATTTTTTTGCTTTTGCAGATAGTTTTTTAACAGCCATAGAAACCGCTAACATCGCATTAGCACCTAAGTTAGTTTTTTGTCTTGTACCATCCAAGTTAATTAATAAAGCATCAATTCTTTCTTGGTTATGGATACTTTGTCCTTTTAATTTTTTTGAAATCTTTGTGTTAACTAAGTTAACTGCACTTAAAACGCTTTTTCCTAAATACCGTTTATTATTTTTATCTCTTTTTTCAAAAGCTTCAAAAGTTCCTGTAGAAGCGCCTGAAGGACAAATAGCAGATGCGCTATTATTTTTTATATAAACCTCTGCCTCTACTGTTGGATTTCCTCTACTATCAAAAACTTGACGTGCTTTTACTTTTAAAATTTTGCTCACTATTTTTTAATTAGATTATCTATATCGTGTAATTGTTTTAATAGATTCTCTAATTTATTCAATGGTACCATGTTTGGTCCATCTGAAGGTGCATTGTCAGGATCTTGGTGCGTTTCAATAAATACACCAGCAACTCCAACTGCAACTGCGGCTCTTGCTAAATATTCAACAAATTCTCTTTGACCACCAGAGGATTCTCCTTGTCCACCTGGTTGTTGAACAGAATGAGTGGCATCGAAAATTACTGGATAACCATTCTTTGCCATTATAGGTAATGATCTCATGTCTGAGACTAAAGTGTTGTATCCAAAGCTTACACCTCTTTCTGTGACTAGGATATTTTTATTTCCTGAGTCTGAAATTTTTTTAGTTACATTTACTATGTCCCATGGTGCTAAGAACTGACCTTTTTTTACATTAATAATTTTATTTGTTTTAGCCGCGGCAATTAACAAATCGGTTTGCCTACAGAGAAAAGCTGGGATTTGCAGAACATCAACATGTTTTGAAACAATTTCACATTGCTCTGCATTATGAATGTCTGTTAAAATTGGGACATTTAATTCTTTTTTAATTTTATCAAATACAGGAAGTGATGCATCTAATCCTGCTCCCCTTTTACCTTTTAAACTGGTTCTGTTCGCTTTATCAAATGAAGTTTTGTAAATAAATCCAAGGCCAAATTTCGAAGTAATTTCCTTAATTTTTCCTGCCATATCGAGTGCATGTTGCTCTGTCTCTAATTGACAAGGACCTGCAATAATACAAATCTTATTATTATTTGAAATTTCTATATTTTCACAATTTACTTTAATCGCACTCATCTGTGATTTTTTGCTGCTTTGATAAAAGAAGAGAATAAAGGATGTGGGTTCAAAGGTCTAGATGTAAATTCAGGATGGAACTGAACTCCTATAAACCAAGGATGATTTTTAAGTTCAATTATTTCTGGAAGCTTATAATCTGGGGATAAACCCGAAAATATTAATCCTTTCTTCTCAAATTTTTCTTTATATGAAATATCCACTTCATATCTATGTCTATGTCTCTCTTTGATTAATCTAGATTTATAAATATCTCTAATTTTAGATTTATCTTTCAAAATTGCATCATAAGAACCAAGTCTCATGGTGCCTCCTAAGTCTTTATCTGTTCCTTTAACTTTTCTTCCACTTTTTTCCCATTCATGCATCAAGCCAACAATATGGACACCGCCCTTATCAAACTCAGAAGAAGTTGCTTTTTTAATCTTTAATTTATTTCTAGCAAATTCAATTATTGCCATTTGCATTCCATAACAAATTCCAAGGAATGGAATTTTATTTATTCTTGCATATCTTATCGCCTCAATTTTACCCTCAGTTCCCCTTTTACCAAACCCACCTGGAATTAGAATTCCTGAAACATTTTTAAGTTTATTTTTTATTTCTGAAACTTTTAATTTTTCAGAATCTATTCTAACCAAATTAACTTTAAGATTATTGGATATTCCTCCATGAGTAAGTGCTTCATCCAAAGATTTATAAGCATCCTTTAATTCAACATATTTTCCAATAATTGCAATGTTAACATATCTTTTAGTATTTAGAGTAATTTCAGTTATTTTTTTCCAAGGATTCAAATTTGCAGGTTTTTTTGATTTTAATTTAAAATAATTTAAAACTTGAATATCTAATTTTTGATTAAAAAAACTAATCGGTGCCTCATAAATAGTTTTAACATCAACAGTTTCAATTACATTTTTAATATCAACATTACAAAACAAAGATATTTTTTTTCTATGGTCTAAAGGAATAGGTCTTTCAGATCTACAAATAATAATATCAGGTTGAATACCAATGCTTCTTAATTCTTTCACTGAGTGTTGGGTTGGTTTTGTTTTTATTTCATCCGATGCTTTTAAATAAGGAACTAAAGTTAAGTGAATAAATAATGCATTTTTTTTACCAATATCATTAGAAAATTGTCTTATCGCTTCTACAAATGGTAAACTTTCTATATCACCTACTATTCCTCCTATTTCACAAATGACAAAATCTTCTTTATGTGTATCGTGTTTTATAAATTCTTTAATTCTATCTGTGATATGAGGAATAACTTGAACTGTTTTACCTAAATACTGACCTTTTCTTTCTTTTCTAAGAACGTCACTATAAATTTTTCCAGTTGTGATGTTGTCGATTTTCTTTGCAGTAACGCCTGAAAATCTTTCATAGTGACCTAAATCTAAATCTGTTTCAGCACCATCGTCTGTTACAAAAACTTCACCATGTTGAAAAGGACTCATTGTTCCTGGATCCACATTTAAATAAGGATCTAATTTTCTTAAACGAACTTTGTAACCTCTTGATTGTAATAAATAAGCAAGTGATGCAGAAGATAGACCTTTACCAAGGGAAGAAACCACGCCGCCAGTCACAAATATATATCGCGCCATGGAAGTATCTTATAGCGAATAAAAATTGAATTGAAAAGGATTAATTAATTATTTTCAGGAATTGAAGGTGTATCTTCGGTTTTTTCCTCAACTGTATCCAATACTGAACCAGTAGGAGTAAGTTCTGCTCTAGAAATTATTGTTAGAGCTAGACTGCAAATAATAAAAAGTGTTGCTACGATTGCAGTGGCTTTTGTCATGAAGCTGCCTGCTGATCTAGATAACATAAAATTTTCTTGGGAAACTCCAATACCAAGAGCACCTCCTTCTGATTTTTGCAATAAAACCAAAAGAACTAAAATTACTGCAAGTATGATGTTGATTACTAATAATAAAGTTTCCATGTGGGTCTAATTAATGGTTTTTTTAATTATATCAATAAATTTTTTTGGAATTTGTGATGCGCCTCCTATCAAAAAACCATCAATGTTGGGAATTTTTTTTAATATACTTACGTTATTAGTGTTTACAGATCCGCCATATAAAATTTTAGGATATTTTTTTATAAATCTACTTTTAATAAATGAAATAGTTTTGTTTAAATCAGCTTCTTTTGGAATTACACCTGTACCGATAGACCATACCGGTTCATAGGCTATAATAATTTTAGATCTGTTCTTTATCGATTTTAATCCTTTTTCAATTTGTCTTTTTAAAATTTGATTAGTTTTTTTTTGTCTTCTTTCTTTTAAAGTTTCGCCAATACAAAATATAATTTTTAGACCTGATTTAATTGCACTTTTTAATTTTAAATTAATTAAATTATCTGTCTCACCTAGTTGTCTATTTTCTGAGTGTCCCAAAATAACATACTTTGCTCCAACATTTTTGAGCATAGTAGAATTTACTTGGCCAGTGTGCGCACCGTAGTCATAGCTGTGATGACAGTTTTGAGCACCAACCTCTATTTTTGTTTTCTTAAGTCTTCTCGATAATGGACGAATTAATGTATTTGGTGGGCAATAAACTATTTTTAACTTATTTTTTTTATTATTTTTTGAAAACTTTATTACTTTATCAAGTGAATTTAGAGATCTTAAATCACCAAACATTTTCCAATTAGCTACAAAATACATATATTTATTTGTCATAATTGACTTTTTAATCTATAGATTTGTTTTTTACAGATCAATAAATTTATAACGCTATGATTGAAAAATTAAAAAACTTAGGCTGGAAACAATTTGGTGGATTGGTGTTAATTGTCATAATCATCATCGCTTTTGGCTTTGGTGGTTTTGGTGGAGGTTTTAGTACAAATAATCAAAACAATATTGCAAAAATAAATAAAACAAATGTAACAACCCAAGATTTTATTGACTATGTGAACCAAAGTGGAATTTCACAAGAAGCTATTCGAGATAATTTAGAGAACAATATTATTGAAGAATTATTATCAGGATTAATTTCAACTACATTGATTGATTTAGAAGTTAAAGACTTTGATCTTTCAATTAATGAAAGAACCATATTTAAAAACATAAAAGAAAATAAAAATTTCCACGATGAAAACGGTACTTTTCAAAGAATTAAATATGAAAAATTTTTACTCTCCAACAACTTGTCAGCTGCAATGTTTGAATTGCAATTAAAAAATAGAGAATTACAGAAACATTTATTTGATTTTATTGGTGCTGGAACAATAACACCAAATTTTTTGATAGAAAAAAAGTTTGAGGAAAATAATAAATCCTTAGATATCGAATATTTTGATATGGAAAATCTATATAAAACAAAAGATGATTACACAGCAAATGAAATTGAAGTATTTATTGATGAAAATAAAGATCAATTAAAAAGAGAATATATAGATTTTAAGTATGTGATTTTAAATCCAAAAAATCTAATTGGTATAGAAGAATTTAATCAAGAATTTTTTGATGAAATTGACTCAATTGAAAACAAAATTTCTCAAGGAAGTACATTTGACACTATATTAGAAGATATAAATGTTGACATTATTAAAGTAAATGAGTTTGCACCTAGCTCTAGCAAGCAGATTAATGAAGATCTAATTTATTCTAAGAAAGCATCTAAAATAGATTTGATAGAAAATGGTGATAACTTTTTACTTTATAATATTGATAATCAATATGATCGAGATCCAGATTTAAATGATGAAATCATTAAAGGAGAAATAGTTGAATTAATATATCAAAAAGGTAAATTTGATTACAATAGAGAAATTATAGAAGAAATTCAAAAAAAGAAATTTGATAATTCAAAATTTGAAGAACTGGCAGGATCAAATAAGAAATATTCCTCAATCAATTCTATAGAAGATGACAAGCTCATTGATATTAATTCAGTAAAAATGCTTTATGCGTTACCTATTTATTCTTTTGCTCTAGTAAATAAAGAAGATAAAATTTATTTAGTAAAAATTACTGGAACAAATAAAAATTCATTTAACAAAAATGATGAAAAATATCTTAAATTTGTAAATAGCCAAAATACAAATAATAGAAAAAGCATCTTACAATCATATGATCAATTGCTTAATGACAAATATCAAGTTCAATTAAATCAAAAAACTATTGATAGAGTTAAAAATTATTTCAAATGATTATTAATCGAAGCTTCAAAGATTTTAAGTTTCGACACAGAAGCAAAAAAAATCAAATCATCTTTACTAAAAAGAAAGTAAAAAATGATGAGGAAGTATTAAATTTAATTGATAATTTTCTAGAGGAAAAAAATAGTTTTATATTTGAGTCTGTAGAAAAAGGTAAAATCAAAGGTAGATATACAATATTTGGTAAAAATCCCGATAAAATTTGGGAATTTAATAATAATAATTCTTATCTAATTCAAAGAAATAAAAAAAGAAAATTAAATGATAAACCAGATAAATTAATTGAAAAAATAATTGAAGATTTCAAGTTTGAAACTCCCAAAAATTTACCTAATATTTGTTCATTAATCTCTGGGTATTTTTCTTATGACTCAATCAGATATATAGAAAAAATTCCAAATAATTGTAAAAATGATCTCAATTTACCCGATGTTAGACTTCTACGTCCAAGAACTTTAGTCATTCATGACAATTTAAAAAAAGAAATATTTTACATATCTAACATTTTTAAAGATGAAAAAATTAAAAAATATAAACATAAATATGAAGAAATTAAATCTGATTTGTTTAAATTACTCATTCAGTCATCAATTAAGAATCTTAATAAAAAAATAATACAAAAATCAAAAAAAATAAAAGTGAAATCTAATACTTCAAAAAATAAATTTTTATCAATGGTTAATAAAGCAAAAAAATATATTAAATTAGGAGATATTTTTCAGGTTGTTTTAAGCCAAAGATTTGAGGCAAAATTAACAAAGAAACCATTAGATATTTATAAAAAACTAAGAGTGACAAACCCTTCTCCATTTATGTTTTTCTTCAATTTTGAGGATTTTCAAATAATTGGTGCAAGTCCTGAAATACTTGTAAGACTTAGAGATAATAAAATTACTGTAAGACCAATTGCAGGAACTAGACCTAGGGGTAAAACTAAAAAAGAAGATCTTTTTTACGAAAGAGACCTTCTTAAAGATAAAAAAGAACTTTCAGAGCATTTAATGTTACTTGATTTGGGTAGAAATGATGCTGGTAAAGTCTCAAAGATAAATTCGGTAAAAGTTACTGAAAGCTTTATTATTGAGAGATATTCTCATGTAATGCATATAGTTTCAAATGTGGTTGGGGAATATAATAAAAAATTTTCAAAATTTAAATCACTCTTAGCTGGTTTTCCAGCAGGTACAGTTTCTGGGGCACCAAAAATTAGAGCTATGGAAATAATAGATGAATTAGAAACAACAAAAAGAAAAGTTTATGCAGGTGGAATTGGATATTTTGCTGCAAATGGAGAATTTGATACATGCATAGCTTTAAGAACCGCAGTTGCTAAAAATAAAAAATTTTATGTGCAAGCAGGTGCAGGTATAGTTGCAGATAGTAAACCTAAAAATGAATATGAGGAAACAGTTAATAAAGCGAAAGCTTTAATTAATGCTTTAAGATGATGAAAGTATTGTTAATAGATAATTACGATAGTTTTACTTTTAATTTGTATCACTACATCTCCTCATTAAATGTTAAGGTTGATGTAGTTAGAAATGATAAAATTAATTCTAAAGAAATCATTAAAAAGAAATATGATAAAATTGTTATTTCACCAGGACCAGGCAACCCAAATCAATCTGGCAATTGTATTAAAATATTGAAATCATTATACAAAGAATTACCTTTTCTAGGAGTATGTTTGGGTCATCAGATAATTGGACAAGTTTTTGGATCAAAAATTGTCCAAGCAAGAAAGTTAATGCACGGCAAAACAAGCAAAATCAAATCCAATAAAATTGGTATTTTAAAAAACCTCCCAAATACATTTGAAGCTACCAGATACCATAGTTTGGTAATTGATAAAAAAAACCTATCAAAAGAGCTAGAGATTACAGCAGAGACAGAAGATGGTGTTATAATGGCTATTCAACATAACAAATTTAATATTCATGGTGTACAATTCCATCCTGAAAGTATTAAAACTAAGTTTGGAATTAAAATTCTTAAAAACTTTATTAACAATTAAATTTATGAAACAAATTTTAGAAAAACTTAAAAATAAACAAGATTTAACTTTTGAAGAAAGTAAAACTGCTTTTGAAATATTAATGACTGGAAAAGCCAGTAATGATGAAATTTTTAACTTTTTAACTTTGCTATCTGAAAAAGGTGAAATTTCAGATGAAATAGCGGGTGGAGTTTTTGTTCTTAGAGAAAAGTCAAAAAGAGTAAATGTAAGAGATTGTATTGATACTTGTGGTACTGGCGGTGATGGCATGAATACCCTTAACATTTCAACTGCTTCTGCCCTACTTTTAGCTAGCATGGGTACAAAAATCGCTAAACATGGTAATAAAGCTGTTTCTTCAAAATGTGGTTCTGGTGATGTTTTGGAAGCTCTTAAAATTAAAATTGATTTAGAGCCTGAGGGTATTGAAAAAGAAATTAATAACAATAATTTTGGTTTTATGTTTGCACCAAATTATCATAGTGCTATGAGATTTGTAGGACCTGTAAGAAAGAAAATTGGAAAAAGAACCATTTTTAATATGATTGGTCCATTAAGCAATCCTGCTCTTGTAGAGAGGCAAGTTGTAGGTGTTTTTGATAAAAAATTATTAAAAATTTTTGCAGAAGGACTTAAAAATTTAAATTTAAAATTTGCTTGGATAGTAAATAGCGAGGATGGATTAGATGAAATATCTCCATATGCAATCACTAATGTTATTCAATTAAAAGATGGTCAAATATCTGAAATAAAAATAGATCCAAATGCTTTAGGGGTTAATGCGGATAATTTTAAAAATTTAGTGGGTGATGATGCAAAATTTAATGCTGATAAGATGATTGAAATATTTAAAGGTGAAGATAATGATTTTTCAAAAGCAGTTTCTTTAAATGCTGCAGCGGGGTTAATTGTTGGAGAAAAATTTTCAGACTTTTCTGAAGCATATAATCACACAAGAGAATTTATCCTATCTGGAAAAAGCTTTTTACATCTAGAAAAAATTCAAAATGTCTGAAAATATACTTCAAAATATAATTCAAAAAAAAATTGAAAAAGTTGATAAATTAAAAAAATTCTTAGATCTTAAAACTTTGGATGAATTAATTAATAAAAACAACAGCTATATAAATTTTAAAGAGAAAATAGAAAATAATATAAAAAATAATAAAACTTCAATTATTGCTGAAATTAAAAAAGCAAGTCCTTCAGCGGGTATAATAATTGATGATTATAACCCTGTAGATATTGCTCAGATTTATTTAAAAAATAAAGTAACTTGCCTTTCAGTTTTAACAGAAGAAGATTATTTTTTAGGAAATTTAATTCACATAAGCAAAATAAAAGATAAAATAAATTTACCTGTATTGTGTAAGGATTTTTTTATCGATAAATTTCAAATACCTTTAGCAAAAAGTTATGGTGCTGATGCTATTTTAATTATTTTGGCTGGGGTTTCGGATGATCTTGCCTCTGAATTATATGATGAAGCTATTAAATATGATATGTCGGTTATTGTTGAAGTTCATACAGTAGAAGAAGCAAAAAAAGCTTTAAATTTTAAAAATGCATTAATTGGAATAAACAATAGAAATTTGAAAACACTGAAAACTGATATAAATACAACTTATGATATTTATGATATAGTAAAAAGTCACAAAGGTCCTTTAATTTCTGAAAGTGGTATCAAAAATAAAGAAGAGTTATTAAATTTAAATAACAAAACATCAATTAACACTTTTTTGATTGGTGAATCACTTTTGAAAAATTTAGATGAAAATTCTATATTTTCAGTTTTATAGTCAAATAAAGCCCTATTTTAGATGTTTTTTTTAGTATTGTTAATTTAAAAGAACTTTTATAGAACATTATTTGTACGATATTTGTTCTTATGCTTACAAAAAAACAAAAAAATTTGCTTTTATTTATCAACAAGAAGTTGAGAACTTCTGGCGTCTCCCCATCATATGAAGAGATGAAGCAGTCTCTAAATTTAAAATCTAAATCAGGTATTCACAGGTTGATTAGTGCTTTAGAGGAAAGAGGTTTTATTAAAAGATTAGCTCACAAAGCAAGAGCTTTGGAGGTTATCAAATTACCAGAAACCGCCTCTGCAAATGATATTTATAATAGCTTTTCACCAAGTGTAATTAAAGGTGGTTTAGATGAAGAACAAATTAATTCCGATGAAGTAGAAGTGCCAGTACTTGGAAAAATTGCTGCAGGAACGCCTGTTGAAGCAATACAAAATGAGGTTTCTAGAATTCCGCTACCTAATAATTTGGAAAAAAATGGAGATTACTTTGGATTAAAAGTTCAAGGTGACTCAATGATAGATGCAGGTATTTATGAAGGGGATACTGTTATTATTAAAAGGACAGATACTGCTGACAATGGTAAAATTGTCGTTGCATTAATAGATGAGCATGAAGCAATGTTAAAAAGAATTAGAAAAAAAGGTAAAGTTGTAGCCCTTGAAAGTGCCAATAGAAACTATGAAACTAAGATTTTTGGACCTGATAGAGTAAAAGTTCAAGGAGTTTTAGTATCTTTATATAGAAACTTCTAAAAAAATAGTCTAAACAACATTGATGTCTAAAGTAGCAACACGTTTTGCGCCATCTCCTACTGGAGCTCTTCACATTGGTGGAGTCAGAACTGCCTTATTTAATTGGTTGTTCTCTAAAAATCAAAAAGGAACTTTTCATCTAAGAATTGAAGATACTGATAAAGAAAGATCCAAAGAGGAACATAAAATACAAATTATTAATTCATTAAAGTGGATAGGAATTGAACATGATGGCGAAGAGTATATTCAATCAAAAAAAATAGAAGATCATATTAAAATTGCTAATGAATTATTACAAAAAGGGAATGCATATAAATGTTACTGCTCTGCTGAAGAGATAGAGGAGCAAAAAAAAAGAGCTAGGCAAAAAAAAGTGCCGTATATTTATAATAGAAAATGGAGAGATGCTGATGAAAAAGATGCTCCTAAAGATATTAAACCCGTAATTAGATTTAAAAGTAAAATAGAGGGAAATTCTAAACTTAATGATTTAGTTCAAGGAGATGTTGAAATTGAAAATAATACAATAGAAGATTTTATAATTTTAAGAAACGATGGAACACCAACCTATAATCTTTCTGCAACTGTTGACGATCATCAAATGGGAATGACCCATATAATTAGAGGAGATGATCATAAAATAAATACTTTTAAACAAATACAAATATATCAATCAATGGGTTGGGATGTTCCAGAATTTGCACATATCCCACTAATTCATACTATTGAAGGTAAAAAACTTTCAAAGAGAGATAATGCCTCAACTTTGGATGATTACTCAAAAATAGGCATAATGCCTGATGCATTAAGAAATTATTTACTTAGACTTGGATGGTCATATCAAGATAAAGAAATATTTACTCTGGATGAGAGTATTGAATACTTTAATTTAGCAGGTATTGGAAAATCACCATCAAAACTAGATATGAGTAGAATATTATCAATGAATGAACACTATATAAAAACAATCAATGAGAACGATCTTTATCAATATCTAGATGAATATTGTAGAATTTATAAAGAAGAGATTAAAAATGATAAAAAAACAAAAGTTATATCCTCATTATCATTTTTAAAAAATAAGGCTAAAACCTTAGAAGATATTTACAATAATTCAAAATTCATCATAAATGATGAAGTTAACTTTAATGAAGACGATATTAAATTGATAGATGATAAAGCTAAAAAAATTATTTCAGAATTTATTAAAGAATTATCATCTATTTCAAAAATAAATAAGGAGAATTTAGAGCCAGTAGTAAATAATTTAATAAAAATAAATGATACAAATTTTAAAGGTGTCGGTCAGCCTATACGAATTGGTTTGACAGGATCAAAATTTGGTCCTGGATTATATGATATAATTATAGCTCTTGGCAAAGAAGAGGTTTTAAAAAGACTAGCTAAGATAATTTCGTAAAACCAAACTAGCCTCTTCAGATGAAGAAGTTTTAGATCTAATTCCTTCTAATGTTTTTGAACAATCAGATAATTGTTTTTTGATAAGGTCAGGGTTTTTTAAAAAATAAATTACAGATTTATAAATTTCATCTGCATTACACTCATTTTGTAACAATTCTGGAATAACTTCTCGATTGTTGATTATATTAATTATGTTTGCAAATTTAACATTAACTAACATTTTAAATATCATAAAATTGATAAAACTTAGTTTATAAATAATTATAGAAGGTATGTTTGAGCTTGAAATTTGAAGTGAAACTGTACCAGATTTAGATACAGCAAAAACTGAATTAGATAAAATTTTAGATTTAATACCTTCATCTGAAACTACATCTACATTTTTCATATTAAATTTTTTAATTTCTGACAAAATTGAATTTTTATTTTCATCAGTTGCATGAAAGAAAAAATAAAAATCATTATTTTTTTTGTTCATAAGTTTTATAAAATCAATTAAAATATTTAATAATACGTCTATTTCAGATTTTCTACTTCCAGGGAAAATTGATATAATTTTTTTATCTTTAGGAATTATATTTTCAACGATTTTTTTATTATCTTGATTGTTCTCAATTAATGGGTGTCCAACAAAAGTATTTTTAATATTTTCTTCATCAAAATATTTTTTTTCAAAATCAAATAATAGAAGAATATGATCTATATATTTTTTAATTTTTTTTACTCTATTTTTTCGCCATATCCAAACTTGAGGAGCCACATAATGAATTGTTTTGATATTAGTATTAATTTTTTTAACTTTCTCAGCAACTCTCATAGTAAAATCAGGGCTATCTACAGAAAACAATATATCAGGGTTAAATTTTATTATTTCATTAACAGTATGGTTAATTTTATTTCTAATTTTAAATATGTTAAACAAAATACTCGTGAAACCTAGATAGGTTATTTCATTTAAATTAAAAATACTTTCAATTCCTAATTTTTTTAAATGATATCCACCAACAGATGAATATTCAATATCAGGATTTTGAGATTTTAACTTAGAAATAACTGTTGAAGCTAATTTATCTCCAGAAGGCTCGCCTGTGAGTATAAATATTTTTTTCATATAATGTTGATAAATATCTTGTTCTTGTTAGCAAATTTAATGCATTTGAGTTTATTTAGAAAAATATTCTTTTTAGATTGCAAAACTACACCACGTAATCCATATTTTTTTGCATCCTTAAAAGTTTGTAAACCAATTGTAGGGAGGTCCATTCTCAAATCTTGTTTCTTTTTCGGTAATTTAATTAAGATACCATCTGATTTTTTCTTTAATGTTGATAACATTTTTTTTGTACCCTCTTTACCTTCTTTAGCCAAAATTTTATCTCCTTTAACTACTAGCGCTTGGATGTGGTCTAAACTTTTTGTTTTATTAAAAAAAAATTTCCCTTTTTTAATTGATATTAAATCTTGATGATTGGGCTTTAGTTTAGTGTAACAACCTTTCTTTAAAGATAGTTCTGGATTAAAATAAATAGAGCTAATTACCTTTATGCCTTCATTGCTTAAAATTTCTATTATTGATTTAATTATAGCAGCATCACCAATCTTAGCAGCTCTGATTACACTTGGCATATAATAAATACCTTTAAAATCTAATCTTAAAGAAGAAAAATTTGGTTTTGCGATCTTACCTGCGAATAAAACTTTTTTACACTTTTTTTGTTTAATTAAATTTATAATTGTTCCAAATTTTCCAATACTTATTCTGAATGAATTCTTATCTTTCTTAAAACTATTTTTTTTTGAAAAATCTATAATGAAATATTTAATTTTTTGTGTTTTTATTTTTTTTAAAACTATTTTTGAAAAATCAGTGTCACCTAAAAACAATCCTATCATTTTATTTTGAAAACGGTGTACAAATTGGTCTTTTTTTATCCTTTTCTATAAATCTAACAACCTCTGTAACTAATTCATTATTCTTAAATTCATTAGACAATTTACTTAAATTTTCTGTTAAATTTTCGTTTTTAAAAATTTCTTTATATGCTTCACTCAAAGTTTTTATTTCTTTATTTGGAATATTTTTTCTTCTCAAACCTATTAAATTCAATCCCTGTAAAACACTTCTATTTCCATGTGCTATACCGTAAGGAATTATATCTCTTACAACACCACACATTCCACCAATCATTGCTGATTTACCTACTCTAGTGAATTGTTGAACAGCTGAATTGCCTCCAATAATAGCATTATCATCTATATGTGCATGACCACCTAGAGGAACATTGTTAGCTAAAATTACATTATTTCCAACAAAACAGTCATGAGCAATATGAGCCGAAACCATAAACAAGCAATTATTCCCTACTTTTGTTAAACCACCACCTCCTTTAGTTCCTGGATTAATAGTTACATATTCCCTAATTTTATTATTATCTCCAATTTCTAATTTTGTTTCTTCACCCATATATTTTAAATCTTGAGGATCACTACCTATTGATGCAAATGAATAAATCTTATTATTTTTTCCTATTTTTGTGTCTCCTGAAATTTTTACATGAGATTGAACTTCTGTTCCTTCTCCTAACTCTACATTAGGACCAATTACTGCAAACGGACCAATTTTAACATTTTTAGAAATTTTAACATTTGAATCAATTACAGCTGTTTTATCTATCATTTATTATCTTTTAAAAATTCTCTAAAGTTTTTTGCTGGATATCCCATAACTTTCGAATTGTCGGGAATATTCTTAACAACACCACTGCCTCCACCAATTTCAACATTGCTACCTATTTTTAAATGACCTGATATCCCAGCTTGTCCTCCAATTCTCACATTTTCTCCAAGAACTGAACTTCCTGCAATTCCTACTTGACCAGCGATAATTGAATTTTGTCCAATTTTAACATTATGTGCAATATGTATTTGATTATCTAAATAAGTATTCTTTCCTATTACTGTATTTGACATTGAGCCTCTATCGATTGTTGACCCACATCCTATTTCACAATTATCATCAATTATCACAGCTCCAATATGCGGATATCTTAAATTATTATTTTTCCTTGGAAAAAATCCAAAACCTTTTTTTCCTATAACACAATTATCTAATATTTTTACATTGTCTTTAATAATAGAATTTCTAATTATTGTGTTAGATCCAATTGAGCAATTTTTTCCAACTGAAACATTTTTTTCAATTATTGTATTGTGTCCTATAAAACAATTAATATCTATTGAAACATTTTTACCTAGTAAAACATTTTTACCATACTTTACTTTATCTTTAAATTGAGTTTCATTAATATTTTTACAGGTTTGATCGTAATTATCATTTATAGAGTCGGGGTAAAAATTTGATGTGATAATTGAGGTAGAAACAAGAACATTATCTACAACCAAAGGAGTACAATTTTTAGGCAATTCATCTTTCAAAGCCTTTGTTGTTATACAAAAAGAAGCCTTAGTTTTGGCTGCAAGATCTTTATATTTTTTAGAATGAAAAAAAGTAATATCTGAATGAGTAGCGTTAAACAAATCATCAATATTTGTAACTTCAAAATTTGGATCAATTAAATTATTTGATAAATTTAAAATATTTAATATTTCAGTAATTTTAATTGGACCACAATTTTTAAAAAAGGGATTAACCATAATTGCTTTTAACAGAGCAATGTAAATTTAGTTATCAATATTTATTGCTATTTATTTCTTATCTACAATTGTTGCTGACCAAATTGCATCTGCCATTTTTACATTATTAACGAAAGCTTCACCTTTATATTTCCAAACTCTTCCATGTGATCTTATAGCTTCAATTTGCAATATAAGTTTACAATCAGGTATAACTGGATTTCTAAAACGCGCCTTCTCCACACCCATTAAAAAAACTAATTTATTTTCATAGGTTGATCTGTCTAAGCCGTGAGCTGTTAAAGCAGCTGCTGCTTGACCAAATGACTCCACAATCAAAACACCGGGCATTACTGGATTATCTGGAAAATGTCCTTGAACAAAAAAACTGTCTTTTTTTACATTTACTACAGCTTTAGCAGATGATAGTTTTTTAATATCATACAATTCATCTATTAAAAGCATAGGCTCTCTATGAGGTAATAAATTTATTATTTCATTTTTATTAATTCTGGTCATTTTTATTTAAAATTCTTATTTATTAGTTCAATAATATCTTTAGTTATATCAAGATTAGATTTAGCTAAATAAACATTATTTTTACCTATAATCATCTCTATAGAATTATCATCCATATACTTAATAATCAAAGGATTAATTTTTTTAAATAATTCATCTAGTTTATTATTTTTGTCTTTTGCAAATTGTTTTTGAATTTGATTCTTTTTTGCATTAAATTTTTCTATTTCTTTTTTAAATTCTTTAATTTTTTTATCTAACTCATCTTTTGAAATAATATTTTTTACATTATTTATATCCTGATCTTTAACTTTTAGTTCTTCTTCTATTTTTTTTAATTTATTAATTTCATTTTTTCTTATTTCATTTAAATTATTTAAAGCTTTTTTACCGATGTTTGAATTATTTACAGCAAATTCTATATCTAAAAAAACAATTTTTTCATCACTAAAAGATTTTGAAAGAAAAGAAAAAAATAATAAAAAAATTAATAAAAAAAAATTTATTTTTTTCATTAAAAAGTAGTACCTAAATTGAATCTAAATGTTTCAGTTTTGTCATTTGAATGCTTGCTCAGATCTTGTGCAAACGAAAAATTTAATGGGCCAATTGGTGTAAACCAATCAACACCTAATCCAAAAGCACTTCTTATTTTATTTGAATCATCTAATGAAGAATCGTAATCTACACCCCATACATTAGCTGCATCAAAGAAAATTGAAAAATCAACTGTTTGTAAGTTGCTCAGTATATGAGGAAGAGTTGAGGAAATATTTACAGTAGACACATAATTACCGCCCACAAAGTCATCACCATCTTTAGGTCCAACTTTACCTCTAACAAAACCTCTTAGTTTTCTTGAAGGAATGTAAAGTCTTTCAGATAATTTAACATCTTTGTTATTCAGTGACGATGCAGCAGTTATAGAAAATCCTACAGTCGAAATATTATTTTCGTACAATTCAGAAAACAATTTGTAATCATATCCTGTTACCATGGAATAATTTGTGCTTATAATAGGCATTTTTACAAAATAATTACTAAGAAAACCATCGGTGGCCTTAAACCTTTGATTTCTTTTGTCATAATTTAAATCAATGTTTAAAAAAGTATCCCAATAATCACCTTCCTGACTTTTTTGTCTAGCAGAAGCTGTTGAATCTGTCTCAATTTTTTCATAGTAAGATGAGGAGCCTAAACCTAAAAATAAATCATCTCGATACTCAAATTTAGTACCAACAGAAAATCCTGTCTTATTTGATTTATATCCAAAATTTGTCAATCGATCTATTTCATCTGCCTCAAAAGAAATGGATAATGATTTGTCTGAATTTTTATAATTTGGGTTTGTTGTTCTGAATATACCTTTTATACTCTCCTCCGTAAGTTGAACATTCGCATCTAAATCTACTCCTTTGCCCAAATAATTATTTTCTGAAACAGATAAAAATATTGTGCTGCCCTCGGTACCATACCCTGCTCCAGCAGCAATTTCTCCGGTTGGCTTTTCTTCAACATATATATTTATAATTTTATTAGAAGCATCAATTTGAATAGTTTTTTCTTTGACTGATCTAAAAAAATTTAGATTTTGAATATTGTTTATTGATTTTTTAACTAAAATTTCGTTGTAAGGGTCACCTTCATCAATTTCAAGTCGATTCCTAATGACTGATTCCTCGGTTACATTATTTCCAAAAATATTAATTTTTTTTACAAAAAATTTATCTGTTTCTTCAAT
>CABYSP010000011.1 GCA_902521675.1 uncultured Pelagibacteraceae bacterium | reverse complement strand
CAAAAAATATAGTTCCAATAGAAGCAATAGTAGAGACAAAAATTGCTTTAATTATATTTTCGGGACTTACATTATAAGCAGCACATAAAACTATAGAAGTAACTCCACAAGGCGCAACACTCACAAAGAAAGCACCTGGTATTTCAGCTGGCAATCCTGCATTAAAAAACACTAATCCAATTAACAATAAAATTATTGGGGAAATAACTAATTTTAAAACTGAAATAGATACGGATAATTTGTTAATTACATTTTTAGTATAAAATGAAAGAGTTATGCCAATTGCAAACAATCCAACTGGAGAAACACATGCTGCAAGTTTAGACAAAGTGTATTCAATCGGTGTTTGATCAATATTAAAATTTAATAATAAAAATAATAGACTTATAATTATTGAAAGTATAAATGGGTTTAGAAATAAATTTTTAACAAAATTAAATAAATTTACATTTTTTTTTGTAGATAATTCGAGAAAAAAAGCAATTACAGATAATAAAATTATCCCATCCATTAATATGATACTTGCAACTTGTGTAATTACATTTTTTTGAAAATAAATTTCTGTTATTGGCAAAAGCAAAGTCACGTGGTTTGATAAAGCAACTGTTAAAGCCCAAATAATTGACTCTGGGATTGATCTTTTAAAATATTTTGAAGTAATTAAGTAGGCGATAATTCCACATATCGATTGCATAATTAAATAAGAGAAAATTTGTTTGAAATCTACTTGTCCAATTTCATTTTGTACTATTAGCTTAATTATCAATGCTGGAACTGCAATATAGAACAAGAAAAGATTTAAAATTTTAGCATGACTAAGGTCTAAGACCTTCAACTTACCAAAAACAAACCCTAGAAAAGTAATAAATATAAATGGAGTAAGTCCTAAAAAAATTGTGAACATAAATTATTTAATTGTTATTCTATGCATTATTCTATTTCCTTTGAAAGGTGTTGCTTGATGAAGCATAGATCTATTATCCCATATAGCCAATTGATTTTTTTCCCAAGGCAATGAAAATTGAAACTTCTTCTTAATTTGATGGTTAAATAAAAATTTTTTTAACTTTTCTTGATTTTTTATCTTTGAGCTAAAACCAATAAAATGTCCTGGACTGCAATAAATAGAATAATTTGTGCTGATTTTCCTAATTATTTTATGTGAAGATTTAAGTTCTTTAATATTTTTTCCTTTTTCTTTTACTCTTTCTTTTGTTGTAACCGAGATTGGACCCTCAGAGGAATATTTACCTTTAATATTTTTAAATTTTCTTTTTATTGGACTTGGTAATTCTTTATAAGCAAGATATTGAGAACAAAATTCTGTATTGGCTTTTCCTTTTTTTGGCACAAGTTTAGAAAGCAACATTGTAAATCTTGGTGGTTTTTTTGTATAAATCGAGTCTGTATGAAATTGTTCACCAAAACTTGGTCCTTTATCTGTTGATTTTCTTTGCACTACTGTAATTTGAGGAAATTTTTTATTTAAACCTTTTAGTCTTGGATAGTTGGCTAATTTTCCAAAATATTTCGCAAATTGAATATAAAATTTAGAAGTTAATTCTTGTTGTCTAAAATACAACATTCCATATTTATTCAGTGCTTTCTTAATTTTTAAAATATCTTTATTCGTAATATCTTTTAAATTTACAATTATTTCAGCTCCAATATTTTTTTTATTTGGAATTATTTTTAACATTTTTTAAAAAAAATTTTTTTAAGTGATTAATCGTTTGTTTAGGACTCTCCTCTGGAATGAAATGATCTGAATTAATTTCTGCTCCATAAACTTTTTTGTTTGTGTATTTTTGCCAAATTTTAACTGATTTAAATTGCGTTCCAACAACTCCCTTTTTACCCCACAAAACTTGTATAGGAATGTTTAATTTTTTTTTTCTATCTTTTTTGTCATGCTCTAAATCTATAGTAGCCGCAGCCCTATAATCCTCACAAGTTGCATGAATTCTTTTTTTTTGTTTAAAGGCTCTAAAATATTCATCTTCAGCTTTTCCAATCGCACGTTTTGATGACCTATTAAAACGACTTTTTAACCATCTTTTAGGATCTGCCATTATCATTTTTTCTGGTAAAGGTGCTGGCTGTATTAAGTAAAACCAGTGAAAATATCCTTTTGCAAATTTCATATCAGTATGCTCGTACATATCTAGAGTTGGACAAATATCTAATACACTTAAAGCCATAATTTTATTTCTATAATCTCTTGCCATTCTATGTGCAACTCTCCCACCTCTATCATGTCCAGCAACAAAAAATTTTTTAAAATTTAATTTACTCATCAATTGAACCAAATCTTTAGCCATTTCTCTTTTAGAATAATTTTTATGATTAATTCCACCAGGCAAAACCAAACTGTCCCCATATCCTCTAAGGTCAGCAACTATTACAGTGAAATATTTACTAAGTTCAGGGGCAGTCTTGTGCCACATCACATGTGTTTGGGGATATCCATGAAGTAATAATAAGGGGGGACCGTTACCTTTAAATCTACAAAAAATTTTACCCTTGCTTACTTTAACAAATTTTTTTTTAAAACCATTAAACATGATTAAACTATTTAATTATTTAATAGTTTATTTTTCGCCTTTTCAAATTCCTCTTGAGAAATAATTCCTTTTTCTTTTAAATCATTCAATTTAGTAAGTTCATCACTTAAATTGCTGCTTTGTTCATCAGAAGTTACGCTTGTCTCTCTACCCTCACTTTTAGATTCCTCTTTCTCAGCTCTATTAGCTTCCTTAGATTTAAAACCATTCATTATTGCCATTCCACCTAAGTATAAAACATAAGCCATAATAGGAATGACCAATCCAAAAAAAATTATTTTTTCCATAATTTAATCTTCATCTTCTTCACGCCAGTTTTTTTCATACATCAAATATGCAGCATAAATCACTGATATTGTACCTACAATCATACCATAATCAAAACCAGTTTGCATGTCATGCAAATACCAACCTAGCTGTGTAGCTCCAATAGGTGGAACAGTAAGAAGTAAAAAAATTATACCAAATCTGTAAGGTCGCTTAGGTTTTTTCATCCCATTAAATTAACAGATTACAGCTTGGGTTTAATTATTAAATTTGCGATCTTTTGAAACAGTCTATGGTATTTTTAAGTAAACAAGCAATAGTCATAGGTCCAACCCCACCTGGAACAGGCGTAAGTGCTTTTGCATTTTTTGAAACTTCATCAAAATGTACATCACCAACTATACCTTTATCGGTTTTATTAATACCAACATCAATAACAATAGCATCTTTTTTAACCCAATCTCCTCTAACAAGTTCGGGTATACCTACAGCTGCAACAATTATATCTGCTTCTAGACACTCTGCTTTTAAATCTTTAGTTTTAGAATGTGTGATTGTGACAGTACAATTTTCTTTTAAAAGGAGTTGTGTCATTGGTTTTCCATTTAAATTTGATCTACCTACAACTACAGCTTTTTTTCCACTAAGGTTGGGTTCAAATTTTTTAATTAACAGATAACAACCGAGTGGTGTACAAGGAATAGAGCTTTCATATCCAGATGACAGATTGCCTACATTCATTGGATGAAATCCATCCACGTCTTTTGAAGGATCAATAGCTTCTATAACCTTCTGTTTGTCAATATGATTAGGTAAAGGAAGTTGAACTAAAATTCCCGAAACAGTTTCATCACTGTTTAGTTCTTGAATTTTTTCTAGAACGGTCTTCTCTTCAACTGAATCTGGGTATTGAATTACTTCAGATTTTAATCCCACCTCATTAGCTGACTTCTCTTTATTTCTTACATAAATCTGACTAGGTGTTAAATCACCAATCAGTATTACTGTTAAACCTGGTACTTTATTATGTTTTGATTTTAGCTCTGCAACTTCTTCCTTTAACTCTGCTCTTAATTCTGCCGCTACTTTTTTTCCATCAATTAAAATCATATTTCTCTCTTAAAAAATCATTGGTGCGATGTACAGCTTCATACACATTTCGATAAACCAAATCAATAAAAGAAGGATGATTGGAGAAATATCTAGTGAACCTAAATTTGGCAAAAAACGTCTAATTTTATTGAGGAAAGGCTCCGTTAATTTGTAACTTAACTCTAAAATTGCATAAACAAACCTATTTTGAGTATTAAGAATATTAAATGCAATTAGCCAACTTACAATAACATTGGCGATTACAACATAAGAGTACAATTTTAAAATTTGTAAAACTAAATAAAAAATAGCTATCATTTTTTCTCAACGTAAATCGACTGACTTGGGAACGCAAATGAAGCACCATTTTTTTCAACAATTTCTTTGATCGCAATTGCTAATCTTTCTTTAACATCTAACCAATTACTCCAACTTCCTGTTTTTGTAAAGCATCTTACATACATGTCTATTGAACTATCAGAAAATTTATCAACTCTTACCGCAACACCAATTGAGGTATTATAATCTTCGCTTGAATTAATATGATTTTCGATTTCATCTCTAATTTTTTTTAACTGATCTACCGTAGTGTCATATTGAAGTGTAATAATCCAACTGATTAACCAATTTGAAGTTTCACTTACATTTACAACTGCGTTTTCGGCAAATTGAAAATTTGGAATAATAGCAAGAGATTTGTCAAACTTTCTAATGGTTGTTGATCTAAATCCAATCTTTTCTACTACACCTTCAATAATACCCTCAACAGCTATCCAGTCTCCAATTTTAAATCTCTTTTCAACTAAAACTAAAATTCCTGATATTAAATTTTTGAATAAATCTTGTGCCCCTAATGCTACAGCAACACCAAATAATCCAAGACCTGCAATTATTGGACCTATTTTAATTCCCCACAATTCTAAAACTGCTGCTAAACCTAAAATAAAAATTAAAATTTTTAGCGATTTAATTATCCAGCCAATAAGTTCTCTTGTTAACAATTTGTCTAAACCACTAAGTATGTATGAGATTGGTTCTATGATTTGGTGAATTACCCAAAAAATTAAAATAGTGATCAACGTTCTATTAATTGTATCTATCACTTCTCTTCCTTCTAGTGAGAAAGTCATGTAGTAGCTTGCAATAAAAAATCCTAATACAATTGGTAGAAATCTTGCTGGACCTACAAGTGATTGAACAAAAGTATCATCCAATTTATTCGTTGTTCTTTTCGAGATAATTTCTAATTTTTTAATAACTAATTTGCTTATAAGACCTCTAAAAATTAAGAACAATAAAAATATTGCAATACCAATTAAAATTTGAAAGATATCAACACCAAGAATTCCTTTATTCCATACTGATAAAAATATCTCCGAAAAATTATTAATTAATTCCATTTCTAAATTTTATATAACAAAAACTCTTCTTCTCCAGGGTTAAAAAGAAAAATCTTTTTCCATTTGATTTCGTTCAGTATTGATGAGGTTTTTTCGCCTATACACATTAAATTTGTATTCATCCATAAATTTTTGGTTTGGTAAATCTTTATGAAATTTAAGAAACTTGACGCACTATTTTGAGAATAAACATAGACCATATCAGGCATATTCAATTTTAATTCATTAACAAATTTCTCATCAAATTTTTGGTTATGATCTACTTTGTAATTAATAATTCTTTTTACCTTAAAACCTTCGCTTAATAACTGTTGATCTAAATCAACCGATATTGTTTCACCACTAACGTAAAGTAATTCTTTATTTTTAGACTCATAACTTTGTATAATTAACTCCTTTAAGTTTGTAACATTTCCTTCAGCGGCAATTGTATTTTGAAAACCAACACTTCTTGCTTTGTTTTCTGTAACGTTTCCAACACAAAAGCATTTAATATTTTTATCTAATTTTACTGTGTTTAAAAATTTTACTGCATTTGCACTAGTAAAAACAATTCCACCATATTCAGAAAAATTAATTTCTTCATAGTTAACTTTTTCAATTCTTATTAATGGAAGATGAGAAACTTGATGTCCTAATGATTGAAATTTCAATATCATTTCAGAACAATCTTCCAATGGTCTAGTTAACAAAATATGCATACTATCTTTTATATGAATTGTTTGATTTTGATTTTAAAAGTATTCCGATCTCTTTACCAATTTCTTTAAATTCATTCAAATTACCAACCTTTTTTTCATAAAATCTTTGTTTGCCATCAAGAGAAAAAAGTTCAGCTTCCACAATAATCTTGTCTCCATCAATCACTGAATGAGCGCCGATTGCTGTTTCACAATCTCCATCTAAAACTTTTAAAATATTTCTCTCAAGGTGAGCTCTTTTATGTGTTTCCTCATGATTAATTTTGTTTAAAATAGAAATTGTCTCATTGTCATTCTCCCTGCACTGAAGAGCAATTACACCCTGTCCTGCACTAGGAATTATTTCTTCAGCTGAAAAAATTTCTGAGATTTCATTTTCAAATTTTAAAAATTTGATACCAGCATAAGACAAAATAATTGCATCATACATCCCCTCATTCAATTTTCTAATTCTAGTATCTACATTTCCTCTAATTAGTTTACAGTTCAAATCTTGTCTAATTTTTTTTAATTGAAATTCTCTTCTGTATGACGAGGTGCCAATAATCGACTTTTGATCTAAGTCTTTAAGTTTTTTTTTGTTCTTTGTAATTAAAATCTCTCTAGGGTCATTTCTTTCAAGGAAAGAGTCTGTTGTTAATCCTTTTGTTTCATTAGCAGGCATATCTTTCAGTGCATGGACTGCAATATCAATATTTTGTAACTGAAGTTCTTTTTCAATACTACTAGAAAACAAACCTTTGCCACCAAGCTCAGATAATCTTATATCCTGTACTTCGTCACCTTTAGTTGTAATCGATTTAATTAAAATATCATCATAACTAAGGTTAGAATTTTCAATAATCTTATCTTTAGCTTGTTGAGCATAAAGTAAGGCAAGTTTGCTACCCCTAGATCCAATTATTATTTTTTTTTTCATAAAAAATTATTTCTTACTTGTATAAAGATTGTACAATTATTAAAAACTATTTGAATGAGCAAAAAACCCTTAATTCTTGGAATAGAGTCTAGTTGTGATGAGACAGCAGCTTCTTTAATAACTGAAAATGAAGAAGGATTCCCAGTAGTTTTATCCAACATTGTTTCTAGCCAAGTGGAGGTTCATAAGGACTTTGGTGGTGTAGTTCCTGAACTAGCAGCACGTTCACACATTGAAAAAATTGATTGGATTGTCAAAAAAGCTATTGATGAAAGTGGAAGAAAAATTGAAGAAATAGATGCGGTTGCTTCTACCGCTGGTCCTGGACTAATTGTTTGTTTATCAGTTGGGTTAAGTTTTGGTAAAGCTTTCGCAACAGCAATGAATAAACCTTTTATTGCTGTTAATCATCTAGAGGGACATGCTTTAAGTCCAAAACTAAATACAAATTTAAATTATCCATATTTACTTCTTTTAATTTCAGGTGGGCACTCACAATATTTAAGTGTTCAGAACCTTGGTAAATATAAAAGATTAGGAACAACTATCGATGATGCATTAGGTGAGGCGTTTGACAAAACGGCAAAACTTTTAGGAATAGAATTTCCAGGAGGACCTCAAATAGAAATTTTAGCTAAAAAAGGTGATCCAGAAAAATATGATTTACCAAAACCAATTTTCAGCAAAGGAGGATGCAATCTTTCTTTTGCAGGTCTAAAAACCGCCGTGTTGAAGATAAGCAAAACAATTAAATCAGAACAAGATAAATATGATCTTGCAGCATCTTTTCAAAAAACAATTGAGGAAATTTTATATAAAAAAACAAAGATTGCTTTTACTGAATTTGAAAAAATAAATGAATTAAATGAAAAAATTTTCGTTGTTGCTGGAGGAGTTGCAGCAAATAAAAAAATTAGGTCTATGTTAATTAATTTATGTGAAGAAAATAATTATAAAAGTATTTTTCCACCTATAGAGTTTTGTGGAGATAATGCAGCAATGATTGCAATGGTAGGTTTGGAAAAATTTAAAATAAATCAATTTGATGATTTAGATTATCCAGCAAAACCTAGATGGCCTTTAGATGAAAATGCAGCTTTTCTAAAAGGTGCTGGAGTTCAATTGTAATGAAATATTGGTTGATGAAATCTGAACCAGATGTTTGGTCAATTGACCAACAAAAAAAAGCTGGAATTAAAGGTGCACCTTGGGATGGTGTCAGAAATTATCAAGCTGCAAAAAATTTAAAAAGTATGAATAAAGGAGATCTATGTTTTTTTTATCATTCAAACATAGGAAAAGAGATAGTTGGGATAGTAAAAGTTATTAAAGAATCGTATATAGATAAAACAGACAAAACAGGGAGATTTGTTGCCGTTACTGTTCAATTTAAGTCTAAATTTTCAAAGCCTATAACGCTCGAAAGTATTAAAAAAAATAAGGATTTAAGCCATTTAGCTCTGATAAAGCAAAGTAGGCTTTCTGTAATGCCTGTTGATTATAAAAGCTGGAAAATTATAAATAACATGAGTAAAATTTAAAAAAAAAATTGTCCTATGCCAAAAAAAAAGAAGAAAAGCAAGGTAAGAAAAAAAAAGTCTAAAGTTAGAAAAAAAACCTCAAAAAAGGTGAAAAGAAGATCTAAAGTTAAAAAAAAATCTTCTAAAAAACCAAAAAAAAGAATTAAAGCAAAAAAGGAAAACGAAAATACACCTCCTGAAGTTGTTATTAAAACAAAACCAGAATGGGTTAAAAGTGGCTTAGCAAATAAAAGTAAATATCAACAAAAATATTCTCAATCTATAAAAAGCAATGACGAATTTTGGAGGAAAGAGGGAAAAAGAATTACTTGGATAAAACCATATAAAAAAATTAAAGACGTAAAATACAGTACAAAAGAAGTAAAAATTAAATGGTTTGAAGATGGTACTTTAAATGCTTCGGCAAATTGCATTGATAGACATTTAAAGGATAAAAAAGATAAAACTGCTATTATTTGGGTTGGAGATGATCCAAAAGATAGTCAAAAAATTTCTTATAAACAACTTCATCAAAAAGTTTCTAAAGCAGCCAATGGTTTAAAAAAATTAGGAATTAAAAAAGGTGACCGTGTAACAATTTATTTAACTATGATACCAGAGTTAGCAATTTTAATGCTGGCTTGTGTAAGAATTGGTGCAGTACATTCAATTATTTTTGGTGGTTTTTCAGCAGACTCTATCTCTGGAAGAGTGAATGATTGCGAATCTGAATATATCATAACAGCGGATGAAGGAGTGAGAGGTGGAAAAACTATACCATTGAAATATACAGTTGATGAAGCTTTAATGAGTTGTCCAAATGTTAAGAAATGTATTGTTGTTAAACGAACAGGAAATTACATCAACTGGGATCAAGGTAGAGATGTTTGGTATCATGATATAATTAAAGACGTTCCTAATCATTGTGAACCTGAGGAAATGAACGCAGAGGATCCTTTATTTATTCTATATACTTCTGGTTCAACAGGTAAGCCTAAAGGAGTTCTTCATACCACTGGTGGTTATATGGTTTATGCCTCAATGACACATCAATATGTTTTTAACTACAAACCAAAAGATATTTATTGGTGTACTGCTGATATTGGTTGGGTAACTGGACATAGTTATATTATTTATGGACCACTTTCGAATGGTGCAACAACTATAATGTTTGAAGGCATTCCAAATTATCCTGATAGTTCAAGGTGGTGGCAAATAGTTGATAAATATAAAGTGAATACATTTTATACAGCACCAACTGCAATTAGAGCATTAATGAGAGAGGGAGATAAACCAGTTAAAAAAACCTCTAGAAAATCCCTTAAACTTTTGGGAACGGTAGGAGAACCAATAAATCCAGAGGCTTGGATGTGGTACTATAAAACTGTAGGTAATTCTAAATGCCCAATAGTAGATACTTGGTGGCAAACAGAAACCGGAGGTATAATGATTGCTCCTCAAACAGGTGCAATTCCTCTTAAACCTGGATCTGCAACAAAACCTTTCTATGGAATCAAGCCAGTGCTTGTAGATAAAAACGGTAAAGAAATTAAAGGAGCTGGAGAAGGAAGATTATGTATAGCTCATTCGTGGCCTGGACAAATGAGAACTGTTTATGGTGATCATCAAAGATTTATCGATACATACTTTTCTCAATTTAATGGAAAATATTTTACTGGTGATGGATGTCGAAGAGATAAAGATGGATATTACTGGATCACTGGTCGAGTAGATGATGTAATTATTGTTTCGGGACATAATCTTGGAACAGCTGAAATTGAAAGTGCGTTTGTTGCTCATCCAAAAGTAGCTGAAGCTGCTGTAGTTGGTTACCCTCATGATATTAAAGGTAATGGTTTATATTGTTATGTAACCTTGAATGCAGGAGAAAGCGAAACTGGTGAACTAGAAAGAGATCTAAAACTTTGGGTTAGAAAACAAATTGGTCCTTTAGCAACTCCAGATCTAATTCATTTTACTCCAGGTCTTCCTAAAACAAGATCAGGAAAAATAATGAGAAGAATTTTAAGAAAAATTGCTGCTAACGAGCATGGTCAATTAGGAGACACCACTACTCTAGCGGATCCAAGTGTTGTTGATAGTTTAGTAGATAATAGAAAAAATATTTAAAACTGAATTAAATCTTTAAACTCTTGTTTAACAACATCCCATTTTAAAATCATCGAATTTAAAACAATCTTACGATCTAAAGTTTTTAATTCATCTGCAATTGGAGCCCATTTATATAAAGAGAGTGCGCTAGGATTAAAAGGTAAGTCTTGATAATAAACATCCCAATTTATTTTCTCTATTCGTTCATCAAAACTTTTCCTAGCTTCATCAATAATATCTAATGGCATTTTATTAGAAATTTCATCATCTAAAATTTTGTTAAAGATTTCGTTTGCTTTATCGATATCCTGATAATTGAAATTAACTTTCAAATATGAAAAAGTAAAAAAAGTTAAATCTTGTAATGCAACCGAATAAATATTCCATTTAGCAAGATTTACTGATGACATAAATTCATCATTATCAAAATGAAGAACATATCTTGTTCCCATTCGAGTTTTTAAATAATTATATAAAGTAACTTGGGTTGCCCAAGCAGATTTTGTTTGAATAAATTGTTCTAGTTCATCTAAATTTTTTATTTTTTTTTTGGGAATAAACGCCTTAAACATAGCGAATAAATATGTTTTGAAATCCTCAAATTTTATATCTCTCCAAGTTAATTTGTATTTTCCCATGTTAATTTGTAAGTGCGCCAATTATATCTTAAAAAAGTAAGTAAATAAGTACTTTATATGATCAATTTTTAGGGTTTTCAAAGCTCTCATAATGGTTATGGTTTTAATCAGTTATAACTAAAAAGAGAGGTATAAATGTCAAATCAACAAAAACACTGGGAAAAAACCAGGGGATTGTTATTTATAACACTGGCAATCTGGTTTGTTTTCTCAATTGGCATCTTTCTCTTTGGAGCTGAAATGAACGAGGTCACAGGACCTTTCGGTTATCCGTGGACATACTGGTTTACATGTCAAGGATCTCTTGGTGCTTTCGTAATCCTAATTTTCTGGTTTGCGAATAGACAAGAAAAAATCGATGAAGAGTTCGGCTTTAGCGAAAGAGAGGACGAATAATGAAAGGTAATTTCATAGATAATTTGCCAAAGGTTTATGGAATCTATACTGGAGGATTTATAGGTTTCATAATCATTATGGCAATTGCTGAACAGATGGGTATGACAGCTAAAGCAATTGGTATCGCTTTCGTTGCATTTACTGTATTCATCTATGCATTAATCGGTTGGCTATCAAGAACAGCCCAAGCAGATGCATATTACGTAGCTGGAAGGCAAGTACCTACAGTCTTCAACGGAATGGCGACTGCAGCAGACTGGATGTCTGGTGCTTCATTCGTTGCAATGGCAGGTGGTATTTACTTTAAAGGTTACGGCTATATGGCACTACTTGTAGGTTGGACTGGTGGTTACGTGCTTGTTGCATCTTTATTAGCACCATACCTAAGAAAATTTGGCTGTTATACAGTTCCAGATTTTATAGGTACTAGATACGGTGGTAATCTAGCAAGATTTAGCGCAGTTGTAGTTTTAACTGTTGCTTCATTTACTTATGTGACTGCACAAATTAACGCTACAGGTACTATTGCATCTGTTGCACTTGATATCCCATTCCAATACGCAGTTTATGTTGGACTAATAAGTATCTTATTATGTTCAATGTTAGGTGGTATGAGAGGGGTGACTTGGACACAGGTTGCACAATATATCGTACTAATTATAGCATACCTACTTCCAGTATTCTGGATCAGTAACAAAATGGGTGCGGGTTTCTTCCCTCACTTTATGTTAGCTGATGAGGTAGCTAGAATTGGTGAATTAGAACAACAGTTCGGTTTTGTTAAAAACGCAGCTGCTGATCTAAAAACAGTACCTAAAGGCTTAGCAGGAATAACTAAAGCTCACTCTGCAGTGAACGCTACACCTTGGGCATTTATTTCATTAGCATTAGCGATGATGATGGGAACAGCTTCATTACCGCACGTGATGATGAGATACTTTACTACTCCAAGTGTAAAAGCAGCTAGAAAATCAGTAGGTTGGTCATTATTCTTTATCTTCCTACTTTATTCTTCTGCTCCAATGTTAGCTACATTATCTAAGTTATCATTGATCGATCCGAATTTACCAACTGGTATTATCGGTAAGACATTTGCAGAAGTGGAAGCAATAGATTGGTACCAAAACTGGAACCAAGCAAACCTAATGTTTATCAGCGACTTTAACGGAAATGGAACTCTTGAATTAAATGAGTTCTTCATGGGTGGTAAAGCCGTTGTATTAGCAACACCAGAGATAGCTGGATTACCATATGTAATTTCAGGTCTAGTTGCTGCAGGAGGTATGGCAGCTGCCATGTCTACTGCTGATGGTTTGATCCTAGCGATTGCAAACGCTATATCACATGATGTTTACTATAAGATCATTGATCCAAAAGCGGAAACTGCAAAACGACTACTTGTTGCAAGGGTATTACTTGTAATAATTGGTTTTGCTGGAGCAACTATTGCAGCAATGGAGATTCAAGGAATCTTAGGTTCGGTTATCTGGGCTTTTGATTTTGCGATGTCTGGATTGTTCTTCCCACTTGTACTTGGCGTATGGTGGAAGAGAGCTAATAGACAAGGTGCGATTGCTGGAATGCTAGGTGGTCTAATCGCCGGTGCTTGGTACTTAGTTTGGGTACGAACTGGTGGAAGTGGATTCCTAGGAATTACACAGTTAACATTTGGTATCTTCGGATCAGCTGTAAGTTTAGTTTTAATGGTAGTAGTTAGTTTAATGACTGCAGAACCAGACAAGGCTACTCAAAAAATGGTTGATGATGTACGTGTACCGAGTGGTAAATCAATTCTTGGTAAATCACACTAAATAATCTTTTAAAGGGGCGATTAATTTCGCCCCTTTTATTTCAAAACATTTATAAATATAAACTTTAAATGTCAGCGAATTTTCATCCTTTAATATATTTTATTGATTATTTGCTTGGGATTATAATGTGGACTCTTATTGGAAGGGTGGCAATGAATATTTTTCAAAGAGAAGATTCACAATTTTTTTTCATGAGGGTATTTGTTAAATATACCAATCCTTTAATAAGACTGTTTAAACCAATTACACCATCGTTTATCATTGGGCCACTAGTGCCTTTATATGTTGCTTGGTTCTTTTACATGATTAGATTTTATTTGATGCCTTGGATCCTAGGCTATTCAGTTATGGGAATGTTGTCATTTCCTTTGGAGAGTGAAATTTCTAGACAAATTTACCAATTTTTTAATTCATTTTAATTTTTAAAATTGATACTAGTTAATCTAGTAATCAATGAAAAATATAAAAATTTCACCATCAATTTTATCGGCTGATTTTAGTCAGTTAGGTACAGAAATAAAAAAACTTGAAGAAGGCGGCGCTGATATGATTCATGTGGATGTAATGGATGGTCATTTTGTTCCTAATTTAACAATAGGACCACCTGTAATTAAAGCTCTTCGAAAACATTGTTCATTAAAATTTGATGTTCATTTGATGATATCACCAGTGCATAAATATATAGATGCTTACGCAGATGCGGGGGCAGATATTATTACTATTCATCCCGAAGCAACTGATAATTTAGAAAATTCAATAAGAAAAATAAAAGAAAAAAATAAAAAAGTTGGAGTTTCACTTAATCCTGAATCAAAAATTGATTTAATATTAGATCTATTAGATCAAATTGATTTAGTTTTAATTATGAGTGTAAACCCTGGATTTGGAGGTCAAAAATTTATGCCAGAAGTTTTGAATAAAATCAAAGATCTAAAAAAAATAAAAGAACAAAATAAGCTAGATTTTGACATAGAAATTGATGGCGGAATCAATTTTGATAATTGCAAAAGTGCAATTGATGCTGGTGCTAACATCCTTGTTTCTGGTACCACGGTATTCAAAAGTAATGATGGAGATATAAAGAAAAATATTAATTTATTAAAATTAAAATAAGTTAATGATTAATACAAATTCCTTAAGCATTTTGGGTCAATTTTATTTAAATATAAAAAAAAGTTTTAAATCAATTTATCAAAATTCAAATTTTTATGAAAAGAAAATATCAAAAACTTTCAAATATAGCTTTGAATACAAACCTAGTCCTCATTTACTTTCATCTATAATTAAATATCAAAATAAAAAATATAAAATTGAAGATTTTGCTATTGAGTCAATTTGGAAAAATAATTTAAATCCTAAAGATTATGAAAAACTAAATAATTTTTTTTGGTTTTTCAGCTTAGATTTAAAATCTTCCAAAAAAACTACACAAACAGTTATAAAAAACTGGATTTTAAATAACACCAAATATCAAAAAAAGAGTTGGGAATTTGATTTAACAGCAAAAAGAATTATTTCATGGTTATCAAATCATCAACTAACTTATGAAGATAGTGATCAAGAATATAGAACTACTTTTGATCATATGATTCAGAAGCAAACTAATCATTTGTTAAATGAAATAAAAAACCCAAAAGAAGTAGAAAATAAGATGATTGGGTGTGCTGCAATAATTTTGACTGGCTTAGCTTATAAGAATGAAAGACAATATCTAACTTTCGGATTAAATTTATTAAAAAATATAATTAAATCCTCAATAGATAATCAAGGTTTTACAAAATCAAGAAATATCGTACAATTAATATTCTATTTAAAATATTTTATAATAATAAGAGAGTGGTTCAAGGAATCTCAAAGTTTAATCCCTGAATATATTGATGAAACTATCTACTATTTAGGCTCAAGTTACGCTTTCATTTGGCAAAATATAAAACACGATATTTTTTTTAATGGTAATTATGCTTCTGATAACAACGAATTTGATCAATACTTGAAAAGGTTTGGTTACACTTTTAAAAATCAGATAAATGAACTAGGAGGTTACGCAATACTTAAGAATAAAAAAATTATTCTTGCTGCTGATATTGGTTCTAGTCCTAATAAGACCTTTTCCAATGACTATCAGGCAGGTGCATTATCATTTGAAATATTTTCTAATGATAAAAAATTAATTTCAAATGCAGGTTATTACTCAGATAAAAATAATAAATTTAATAAATTATCAAGAAGTACTTCTCTACATTCTGCTTTAACTATTGAGGATTACTCTTCTTGTAATTTTGCTAAGAATCAAAAAGGTTTAATGATTGATAGAGGACTGAAAGTTTCAAAAAAAAATGTGGTTTTTGAAAATAATTTTTGGAAAATATCAGGTACACACGATGGATATTCAATTAACTTTGGAACAATTTATGAGAGAGAAATTGAGTTCTATCCAGAACAAATGAAATTTATTGGCCATGATAAGTTATTTAGGAAAAATCCAAATAAAAAAATTAAATTTGATATTAGATTTCATCTTGATCCAAACTCAAAAGTAATGAAAACACAAGACAACAAATCAATACTAATTCAATTAGATGAGGAAGGTTGGAAATTTAGTTGTGATAACTTTGATATTAACATTGATAATGGTTTATATTTCGGTAATAAAAATTCATATAAGGAAAACCAAAATATTTTTATCTCAGGTATGAATGATGAAAAAGAACAGGTAATAAAGTGGGAAATAAGTAAATTATAATGAAGAAAAAAATCAAAACAGCTCTCATCTCTGTATCTGATAAAAATAACTTAAAACCATTATTAAATATTTTAAAAAAGAACAAAATTAAAATAATTAGTTCAGGTGGTACCTATAAAGAGATTAAAAGATTGAAATTTAACTGTTTAGAAGTATCTGATTTTACTAATTCACCTGAGATTTTGGAGGGTAGAGTTAAAACTCTTCATCCAAAAATTCATGCAGGAATTTTAAATAAGAGAGAGAAAAAATCTCACTTAAGAGAACTAAAAGATAATAACTTTGAGAATATTGATTTAGTCATAGTTAATTTTTATCCATTTGAGAACACTCTTAAAAAAACAAAAAATCATAAAAAAATTATAGAAAATATAGATGTGGGTGGTCCTACAATGGTTAGATCTGCAGCTAAAAACTATAATGATGTGACCGTAATTACATCTTCAGACCAGTATGATGAACTAATTCAAGAACTAAAAAAATTCAAAGGATCTACTTCTTTAAATTTTAGAGAAAAACTATCAAGAATAGCGTTTAGCGAAACGGCTTATTATGACTCTGTAATTTCAAACTATTTTAACAAAAAAACAAATACTTCTTTTCCTAGTAAAAAAGTTTTTCATGGAAATCTAATAGACCAGCTTAGATACGGAGAAAATCCTCATCAAAAAAGTGCAATTTATTCTAGTAGATCAAATTCTAGTTTAAAACAAATTCATGGGAAACAACTAAGTTATAACAATTATAATGACATATTTAGTGCTCTAACTATTTCAAGATCTTTACCAAAAGAGAAAGGAACGGTCATTGTTAAACATGCAAACCCGTGTGGAGTTTCTGCTAAAAATGATCATTTAGAGAGTTATAAGTCTGCTCTTTCTTGTGACCCTTTAAGTGCTTTTGGTGGAATAGTTTCTTGTAATTTTAAAATTACTAAAAATTTAGCCTTAGAATTAAATAAGTTATTCTTAGAAGTAATAATTGCAAATGGTTTCGATAGCAGTGCAATCGAAATATTAAAAGCTAAAAAAAACTTAAGATTAATTGATGGAACAAATTACACATCAGGAGAACTTTTTAAGTTTATATCATTTAATCAAGATATAATGATACAATCAGAGGACTTAAATATATTTACAAAAAAAAATTTTAAAGTTGTATCAAAACGAAAACCAACATCTAAACAACTTAAAGATCTTATTTTTGCTTTTAATGTATGTAGGTATGTAAAATCAAATGCAATAGTATTGGCATCTAATGAAGCTACTGTTGGTATTGGTTCTGGTCAACCAAGTAGACTAGATAGTTGCCAAATAGCAATAAATAAAATGAAAAAATTTAATCTTCAGACTGATAATTTAGTAGCAGCCTCAGACGCATTTTTTCCTTTTGTAGATGGTATCGAAAAATTAGTCCAGTCGGGTGTTAGAGCTGTTATTCAACCATCTGGATCAATAAGAGATAAAGACATAATTAATTTTGCAAACGAGACTGACACTGTGCTTCTTTTTTCAAAGACAAGACACTTCAGACATTAGATATTTTATCTATTTTTGCCGCAAGAATAAAATCACTCTCAGCTAGACCCTTTATCGCATGCGTAAATATTTTAATTCTCGCATAACCCCATCCAAACCAAAGATCAGGATGATGACCCTCAGCTTCAGCTATTTGTCCGACTTTATTGACAAATTCCTGACTTTTTAAAAAGTTATCAAATTTGAAATTCTTGATTAAATGAAAGCCGTCAATTTTATCTTCTAAAACTTCCCATCCATCAACTTTTTTAAGATATTTATGTATTTCCTCTGCATTAAAAGGAGGAATATTTCCTTCGCAAGGAACACACTTTTTGTTTGCTAAATCACTCATAATTTTTTTTTTGGAGCGGGCAAAGGGGGTCGAACCCTCGACCTTCTCGTTGGCAACGAGACGCTCTACCACTGAGCTATACCCGCACATTAAATTACTATTGAAAATAGTAGCTTTTTAAAAATTTAGCAAGAGGCTATTTTAGTAAAATTTGGACCCAACTGTGTCCCACAGTGGATCCGCATTAAAATAATCTGATTAAGTTTATTGGACTCATTCTCAAGATTTAGTAATCTTGGATCGTGAAAAACAAAGGCTTCACCCTAATAGAACTATTAGTCGTAGTAGCAATTATTGGTATATTAGCTGCTGTAGGAGTAGTTGCTTATAGTGGGTATACAGCTAGTGCTAAAGCAAATTCTTCAAGAGAAAATATGACTGTAGTTTATAAAACTTGGTTAAATGAAAAATATTTGTGCGAGACCAAAGATGGGGGAGACACAGCATTATGGGCGAAAACTACTTGCCAAGTTTTATTAAGCTCATCTACTAGCGATGTGAGTAGAGCTATGGGAATATTGCAGATTTATTTTGGCGCTAATAATAATTATGGTTTTGGTCAACCAATACTTAATACTTATAGACCCCAAAAAAGTTTCTTTACAGATAATTGTTGGGTTAAAGTTGATCAAGATGCAAATATAGGAGAGTTGGTTGCTTGTTTTGATAACAGTACAAAAGTAATTAACTTTAGAGGCTGTTTTAAAACTCCCTGTTCAGAAGCAGGCAATAGATTTGATAAAGATATAAGATTTTAATATGAAAAACAAAGGCTTCACCCTAGTTACACAGCTAAACAGCAAGTTTTAGTCACCCACTGTGTCCCCTACTGTTCCCGTTTAAAGATTTTTAAAAAAAAGTATTCAATTAGATAGATAATAATAGAAAAATAAAAAAATGGGTTACCTCGTTGGCAACGAGACGCTCTACCACTGAGCTATGCCCACTTCTTAAATTATTATAGAAAATAGAAGCTTTTTAAAAATTAAGCAAGTGACTATTTTTACTGAATGAGGTAGTAGCTACATTATGCGCAAAGGCCAATTCAAATTGCATTAATATTAAACTAATTTAGTTTTTAATTTATTATAAATATCATCTATTATGTCATTCCAATAATTAAATCTGCTTTGTCTAAATAATTTTAATGAATTGTAAGGATTAAATTTTTCGAATTTACTCCATCGCCAATCAGGGTATAAATTCAGTATACCCCACGTTTCTTTGTTAAGACTAGCAGATAAATGTAAAATAGAAGTATCTGTGCTTATAACTAGATCTAAATTATTTATAATTTCACCTATTTGAATTAAATCAAAATTACTACAATCAACAATATTTAATGATCTAAAATAATCATAATCATAATTACGTATTTCGCTTTGTAAACAATAAAAATTTATATCTAGGGAAAATAATTTTTCTAAATTTTTTAGAGGTATAGATCTATATGGTTCGTTGGGTCCATAAAACGAGCCAGACCAGGCTATTCCAACATTAAGTTTTGATTTTTTAATTTTAACTAATTCTTTAATTTTATTATTATTTATTTTAAATAATGAAATTGCATTATTTATTTTCTCCTTATAAAAAAATTTTACTAGCGAACCTAAATCAATTTTAAAATCATAATCTTTCTGATTTATATCCAGTTTCTTTTTAATGATAAGTCCATCAATATCTTTTCTGAAAATTTTTATTATTCTTTCCTGTATAACGAAAGTTACATTTTTTGATATTTTTAAAAGAGGAATTAAATATTTAGAAAATTGAATTGTATCACCAATTCCTTGTTCACTAAAAACTAAAATTTTTTTATTTAATATTGGCTCTCCATGCCATTCTCTTAAATTATCAAATTTACTGTCAATTTTTGACCTTCTATTATCATAATACTTCCAGCCATTGTCAAAATCTCCCTCATAAAGAAATGTAGTAGCTAGAAAATTATTATAATTTGGATTTTGCTCTATTTTATTTTTAGTTTTAAAAAATAATTTTTTTCCTTTTTCATAATCACCAATTATAAAATATAAATTAATTAATTTAACAGCAAAACGAACATCATTTGAGTATTTAAATAGTATTTTTTTTGCATCAATTATTTCATTTTTTAAAATTAGTAATTCAGCTTTATAATAAAAATATGTTTGCGAATCTTTATCAAGCGAATTTAATTTTTGTAAATTCATTTCAAGTCGAGGAATATCCCTTAACTCAGCATAATTTGATAATAAATTATGAATAATATAAATATTATCTTTATCTAATTCAAAAGCTTTCTGAAAATATCTTAAAGACTCGTCTGGTTTTTTATTTCTTAATAAAATATTACCAATATTATTCAATGCATTTTGTTTTTGATGATAATTTAATTCAATACTTTTTTTGTATAAATTAATCGCATCGTCATAAGCATGATTTAATTCAAATGCCATAGCTAAATAATAATTATAATCAGCCTTGTTTTTATTTAAATTTACTAATTTTTTTGCACAAAAAAGCATTTTGGAAATATTTTTTTTCATCAAATAAAGTAAATATAAATTTTTTATGGAAGGCTCAAAATTTTCATTAATCATTAATGATTTTGTGAAATTTTTTTCAGCCAAATTATATTTATTTTGTTTAATCTGGGTTAGACCTAATAAATTAAGAGCTATATAATCGTTTTCTATATCTTTAATTTCACTACAAATTTTTTCTGCTTTTTCAAAATCTTTGTTATCAATATTTTTTAAGATGATTTTGTATTTATCCATAAGATTGCAATTTTAATAAAATTAAATGTAATTAAGTTCTCGTAAATTTTCATTAAATATAGAATTAAGTTTTTTTTGATAATTAGTATTATATGTGTTTTTCCAATTATTTTTTGGACCTAAATGAAAAAAAGGAATTTTGTTTGAACTATTATATTTAGATAACACAGACTCTTTAAAACCTTCTTTATTTTCTATATTTTTCATTTTATTGAAGCTAGTTGAAGAAACTGCATTTTTAGCTTTTTCAACGTTAAAACGGTCCTTTGATTTTATTGTTTTGTTTGCAAATTTAATTATTTCTCTAAAAATTTCATAAGTTTTGTTACAAAGATCTTCATATTTGATAATCTTAACTGGAAAATTATTCTGATTTTTCCAAGATTTATAGTTTTTCTCCCAAGAACTTAAAAATTGAAAATCACTATAATCGTTATCTTTAAATCGATCATATATATATTTTTTTTCACTAATCATAAAATTCAGAGCCTGATCTGTACTAAACTCAAAATGATTCTTTAAGGAGGTAATAACATTTCTAGGATCACGCACAATATAAACACCACCGACAGAATTTTTTTTATTAGTAAAATTATTGTTATTAATTTTACCAAGAAAATTGTGTGTTTTAAAAAATTTTATTTTTTTATCCTGATTAATTTTTTCTTGTGCTTTAATCCAAAATTTAGTGGTATCTGTTACTACTTTTGGGTTGTAATTAAATTCAGAAAAATATTTTTTTTCGGGAAATTGACCAATATTGTTTAGCAAAAATTGATCAAAGAAACCGTCATTAGAATAGTAATAAGCAGATAAAAGTGCTCTCAACCAAGTATTTCCACTCTTAGGATATGAAGCAATCCAAAATATCATTATAAACCTTAATCTATTATATAATATAAAATGACTAAAAATATAAATTTATATAAAAAACTCTATCAAGAAAAAAAATACGAAGAATTAATATTTAAAATAGAAAATTTAGAAAAAATTAAATCTGCACAATTATTACACATACTCGGTATATGTAAATTATCAAAAAAAAATATTAGTAATAATGATAAATTATCTGCGAGAGAAGATTTTAGAAAAGCATTTGAAAGTGAAAAAAATTCTAATATTGGAATAGAGGCTCTTACTAACTTTATTAATGTAAGCACTGATTTTTTATTAATTGATGAATCATTAAAATATTATGCAGAGATTAAAGATAATTTTGATGAAAATATTAAATTATTAAAAAGTGTATCGAGAATTTATCAATTTAGTTTAAGAACTAATGAAAGAATAAAAATTTTAGAAAAAATTATTGATCTTTATCCATCATCTATTGATGATTGGTGCTCATACATCTATATTAACAATTTTAAAAAAAAATGGAATCAAATAGATTATTTTGAAAATTCAAAAAAGTTTTCACAAAACATAAAAATTATTGATTCAAAAAAAATCAAAATAGATAATTCTATAATCAAAAGAAAAATAAAAATTGCTTTTTTTTCCTCTGATATTAATCAAGCCCATTCTGTGACCTACTTCTTAAAACCAGTTTTAAAAAATATAAATAAAAATAAATTTGAAATTTATGTAATTTCTAATTCAATAAGAGATGAATATAAAGATCAATACAAAAAATATTTAAATGATTGGTTTAACATTAGAAACTTAAATGACTTGGAGGCTATAAATTTTATTAGAGAGAAAAAAATTGACATAATCTTTGATCTGATGGGTTTTACAAGTGAAAACAGAATAAATTTATTTAAAAATAGAATTGCACCAATTCAGATTTCTTGGCTAGGATATTGCAACACTTTAGGTTTAAAAGAAATGGATTATATTTTTGCAGATGAAAATTTAATTTTTAATGATGAAGAAAAATATTATACAGAAAAAGTTATTAAATTAAAAAATATTTGGAATACACACATCGGATTTGATTTTGAGAGAGCTAAATTATTAACGCCAGCTACCAAAAACGGATATATAACTTTTGGATCATTTAATAATTTCAATAAAATATCTGATGAAACTATTGAGACATGGGGTTCAATTTTAAAAAAAATTAGTAATTCAAAGTTATTATTAAAATCTTCTACCAATTTAAATATTGATGTTTTAATAAAAAAATTTGAACAAATTGGTATTAAAAAACAAATTAAATTTATTCCTAGAACTGAAAAATTTGACGATCATTTAAATAATTATAATGAAATAGATCTTGCACTAGATACTTTTCCATATAACGGTGTAACAACAACATTTGAAGCAATTTGGAAAGGTGTACCTGTTCTAACCATCGAAGGCTATAATTTTAATTCAAGATGTGGTTCTAGTATTATTAAAAATCTTGGAATTAATTATCTTGTTGCCAAAAATGAAGATGATTATATTTCAAAAGCAATTTATCTAAGTAATAATTTAGATTATTTAAGCGAAATAAGAGATAATGTATTTAATGACGCACTTAATAGTCCTTTATTTGATAATAAGAATTTTGCGAACGATTTTGAAAATAAAATAAATTTTTTAATTAAGAATGAATTAGAAAATAATTAGATTCACAAAAATATATTTGATGTTATATTTTATTAGTGCAAAAAAAAAACTTACCAAAAGAAATACCTGTTTTTCCATTAAGTAATTTTATTATTTTTCCTAAAACTACAGTTCCTTTAAATATCTTTGAGCCCAGATATCTAGATATGGTTAATGATGCTATGAAATCTGATAAACTCATAGGGATGATACAGCCTAAAACTTCTAACGATAAATCGAATATCCCATCTCTACATGATGTAGGATGTCTTGGAAAAATAACAACTTTTAGAGAAACTGAAGATGGTAGAATTTTAATTGAATTAAGAGGGATAATTAGATTTAAAAATCTAGAAGAAATAAGAGATAATAAAAAATATAGGACTCTTAAAGTTGATTTTAGTGATTATTACAATGACTTAGAAGAACAAAAAGAAGAAATCAAATTTTCAGATCTTGAACTGATTTTTAAAGGTCTAAAATCCTTGTTTGAAAAAAAGGGTTTTATAATTAATTGGAAATCACTAGAAAAACAAAGTTTAGATGAAACAATAAATGCATTAGCAATGGCATCTCCTTTTTCATTAGAGGAAAAACAAATTTTATTAGAAAGTGTTAATTTGAATATTAGAAAACAAAAAATTTCAGAAATTTTAAGCACATACACTTTTGACGAGTTCAATAATACTACTCTTCAATAATTAAAATAAAACTCCTCTATCAGCAATCTTTGTAAACAGCTTATTTACAGATGGATTTTTACCCAATGCTTTTACTGATTTACTTAATATATTGCTCTTTAGTTTTCTTTCAAAATTAAAGAATTCATGAATTAAATCAATACTATTTGAAAAAATAAAATTTTTATGTCTTAATTTTTTTTCAAATTGATCACTTACAGAACTATCTAATGGAAGACCTAAATTTATTTTTTCTTTAATTATATCTAACAAAATTTTAATATCTCGTATTGTCATATTAAAACCTTGTCCAGCTAAAGGATGAACTTTGTGAAGTAGATCTCCAAATGCAAGTATATTAGCATGTGAGTAGGATCTTAATGAAAAAGATTTTAGTTCAAAAGATTCTATTTTTTCAATTTTTTTAATATCATATTTAAAATTATATTTTTGGATCAATTCTTTAACATTGATTTTATTTTTATTTTTTAAGTTATGAATAGAATACACAATTGATGTTTCATTATTTGATATAGGCAAGAAGGCTAAGGGACCATATTTTGTAAAAATTTGAACAGCAGTTTTATTTAAAATATTTTTGTGTCTAATAATTGTTGTGAATGCAAAACTATTGTATTTTTTTGAAATTTTTTTATTAAAATACTTAATATTTATTTGATTTAAGTAATCAGTATTAATAGCTAAATCATAATTATTTAAATAAGAAATTGTATTACTAGAATAAATCTTTTTAAAATATTTATTGTTAGATAAACTTTTATCTAAAATTTCATAAATTTCATGATTTTTAACTATAGAAAAAAGCTGCTCATTATTATTTTCAAAATTTAATAATTTTTCTTTTTTTAGATTGTCAGTAAAAATTTCAATTTTTCTTAATTTCCAAATATTTTTTCTTATATCAACAATATAATCATTAAAAAAATCGACATTGCTCTTGGAAATACCTAAAGTTCTTGAATAATTTATATTTGCAACTTTTTTTCTGTCGATTACATCGACATAAATCTTTTGATTAACTAATGCTTTTGCCAAAGTTAAACTTGATAAACCAGATCCAAATATACAAACTCTCATATTATTTTTAATTTTAACAACAAAAATTAGATGATACAAAGTGATTATATCGACTTAAATAAATGAATATTAAAAAAACATTAACTTTCTTACTGTATTTTTTTTATAAAAGACTTGCTGAAATATTTGGTTTTTCGATTTTTATATCTGGAATAATACTATTTATATCATTATCATCTTATTCTCCCGAAGATCCAAATTTTATATTACCAGAAAATACAGAAATTAAGAACTTATTTGGTTTTCATGGAAGTTTTTTAGCAGATTTATTTTTACAATCCGTGGGGCTTATAGCCTATCTAATTTCTATAACATTAATCGTAAGTGGTATTAATATAATAAGAATTAAAGAACTTTTTTTAATAATTGAAAATATTTTTTTTAGTATTTTATACTCTGTATTTGGAACTCTTTTTTTAACTTACTTTTATTCTGAAGCATATACTCTATATATTAATGGGAACGGTGGATTTGTTGGTATTTATTTAAATCAATCTTTTTTAAGCTCATTAATTCAATTAAATCAAGAAATATCCTACTATTTATTAATTCTTTTAATTCTTTTTTTATTTTTAGTAAGTATTAACTTCAACCCAATTAAATTTTATTTATTAATTAAGAAAATTTTTAATTTATTTTTTAATAAGAAAAAAAATTATACAAACAAAAATGAAATCATTAACGAATACATTCCACAAGAAGAGATAAAGAATATCATTCAAGAAGATTTGCCGTTCATAAAAGCAGAAAATAAAATTGATAACAAAATTAAATTTAAATTGCCAAGTATAGATTTGTTAAAATCTCCAAGTAAATCTGAAAGAAATGATTTAAATAAAAATGGTACTCATGATCCAGAGTTTTTAGAAAAAATATTATTGGACTTTGGGGTTAATGGTAATATTAAAAAAATAAGTCATGGACCTGTTGTCACTTTAAACGAATTTGAGCCTGCTGCTGGAGTAAAAGTATCTAAAATAATTAACCTATCAGATGATATAGCAAGAAATACTAGTTCTGAGTCAGCTAGAATTGCTACTATTCCAGGCAGCAATACAGTAGGAATTGAACTTCCAAATAATTCGAGAGAAAATGTATATCTAAGTGAAATATTAAATAATCCTGATTTTAAAAAAAGAGATATAAAGTTACCTATCGCGCTAGGGAAGAGTATTTCAGGCACACCTATTATTGGAGATTTATCTTCTATGCCTCACTTGTTAATAGCTGGAACAACAGGATCAGGAAAATCAGTTTGTATTAATACAATCATTCTTTCCATTCTATACAGACATACACCTGATAAATGTAAATTCATACTTATTGATCCTAAAATGCTTGAGCTATCAACATACGAAGGAATACCCCATTTATTATGTCCTGTAATTACAGAAGCTAAAAAAGCTGCATCTGTGCTCGGTTGGGTCGTTAAAGAAATGGAAAGTAGATATCGATTAATGACCAAAGAGGGTGTAAGAAATATTGACAGTTATAACGCAAAACATAAATTGCCTATGCCTTATATTGTTGTTGTAGTTGATGAAATGTCAGATCTTATGCTGGTTGCTGGAAAAGAAATCGAAAATTATATTCAAAAATTATCGCAAATGGCTAGAGCAGCTGGAATTCACATCATTATGGCAACTCAAAGACCTAGCGTTGACGTAATAACAGGAACTATTAAAGCAAATTTCCCAACCAGAATATCATTTCAAGTCACATCAAAGATAGACAGTAGAACGATTCTTGGTGAACAGGGAGCAGAACAATTACTTGGTAAAGGGGATATGCTTTATATGTCGTCAGCAAATAAAATTGTGAGAATTCACGCACCGTTTGTTTCAGACAATGAAATTGAAAAAATTAACAGCTTTCTGAGATCTCAGGCAGAACCAGATTATGTTGATGAAATACTAAACTTTGCAGACGAAAAAGAAATTGGTGATACACAGAATCAAGGAGAAAAAGATGAGCTCTACAACCAAGCATTAGAAATTATTAAGTCAGAAGGCAAAGCATCTACATCTTTCTTACAGAGAAAACTTCAAATTGGTTATAATAGAGCTGCTAGAATAATAGATATGATGGAAGCAGACGGTATAGTTAGTAAAGCTAATCATGTTGGAAAAAGAGAAGTCCTCTAATGTTTAAATTTTATTTAATGTTTTTTTATTTAATTCTAATTACAAATTTAAATGCAGATAATAAGAATAAGATAATAGAAAATTTAAAAAATACTCAAAACCTAGATTTTAAATTTGAACAAAATATAAATGGAAAAACCGAAATTGGAATTTGCACAATTGAATATCCAAAAAAAATATATTGTGAATATGCTAAAAGTAATAATAAAATTTTGGTTTCAAATGGAAAATCATTGGTAATAAAAACAAGAACAAGTTACTATAGATATCCACTTAGTAAAACGCCTTTAAATCTAATTTTAGATAAAAATTTTTTAATAGAAAAAATTTATAATTTAGATGAAAGATTAATTGATGGTAATCTCATAAATTACTCAATCAATGAAAATGATAATATAATTAATATTTTTTTTGATAATAAAACTTTTGATTTAATAGGCTGGCAAAATACTGATCCTTATCAAAATTTTAATATAACCTTTTTGTCTTCAATTAGAAAAAATAGAATCATTTCTAAAAGTTTATTTAAAATCCCTAAACAAAATTAAAGATTAATTTTTTCACTTTTAAAAATCTTCATTCCTCTTGAAATATAATTATTCAAAGCATGTTTGTGATCAAGAGAACATGTGTGCAGCCAAACACGTTTAATTTTAAATTCAAAGCATTTTTTAATTGCCTCAGAAAGTAAATAAGAACCTAATTTTTTATTTTGATATTCTTCTAATATCCCAAAATAAGCTATTTCGACTTCTCTTTCATCTTTGTGAAAAATCAGTTCAAAAAAACCAACTAAATCATTTTTGTATTTTAAAACGTAAGTTTTAACTTTATTATCAGATAAATACCCTATCCATTTTTCTTCAGACCATATCAGTCTATCTATCCATTTATGATTTTTCCCAATATTTTTATAAAAAAATTTATTTAACTGAAAATCAATAGGATCAATTAAACTTATAGAATAATCATCAGATGGCTTTTTACCTTCTTTAAGATCTTCAATTGAATTTATTTCTAGGTAATTTCTTTTAACTTCTTGTGTCACTCAACCATTTTGCCAACTCTTTCACCTCCAAATAAATGAAAATGCAAGTGGGGCACCTCTTGACCACCATGATCGCTGATATTAACTATTGCTCTATAACCTTTTCCTACTTCTGTTGAAATACCAAGCTTTTTAGCAACTATATTAATACCTTTTAATAATCCAATCATCTCCTCTGGAGAAGCATTCTGACTAAAATCATCTAAATCAACATATTTACCTTTAGGTATAACTAAAGCATGAATTTTTTTTTGCGGATTAATGTCATGAAATGACAAAACAAAATCATCTTCATAAATTTTATTACAAGGAATCTCTCCACGTAAAATTTTTGCAAAAATATTGTTATCGTCGTAACTCATTTTCTCCTTTTATCTAATTCTGACATTACTTCTTCAATTTTTATATCATTAGCTTCAAGATACATTAATAGATGATAAAAAACATCTGCTGCTTCATGAATTTTGTTTGAATTTTCTTCCACTGCATCAATCAATTCATTAACTTCCTCTAAAACTTTTGCCTTGCTTAATTTTTTATCTTTAAGCAGCTTATTAGTGTACGATCCTTCAACAGGTGAAGATTTTCTATCTCTTGCAAGTTTAATTAAGTTTTCTAATGTATAAAGCATATTAAATTCTAACAGGTATTCCTTTTGAATCCAAATACTCCTTAGCTTCTTTTACAGAATGTTTGCCATAGTGGAATATTGATGCAGCTAATACAGCGCTTGCATTTCCTAATTTAATTCCGTCAACTAAATGATCTAGATCTCCAACTCCACCAGATGCAATGATAGGAATATTCACCTTTGAAGAGATCTTTGACATTAAATCAATATCATATCCAACTTGAGTACCATCTCTATCCATAGAAGTAACTAACAGCTCGCCTGCTCCATAGTCTTCCATTTTTTTTACGAATTCGATGGCATCAATTCCAGTATTGTTTCTTCCACCGTGAGTGAAAATTTCCCATTTGTCAGCATTTTTTTTAGCATCAATGGCAACAACGATGCATTGTGAACCAAATTTTTTTGAACTTTCTACTACTACTTCTGAATTTTGAACTGCTGCAGTATTAATAGAAACTTTGTCTGCCCCACAGTTCAGTAGTTTATTGATATCCTCTACACTTCTAACGCCACCACCAACAGTTAAAGGAACAAAACATTTTTTGGAAGTTTTCTCAACAACATCATAAATTGTATCTCTATTTTCATTTGAAGCAGTAATATCTAAAAAACAAATTTCATCTGCTCCACCGTCTGAATAAATTTTGGCTTGTTCAACAGGGTCACCTGCATCCTGCAGATCAACAAAGTTAATTCCTTTTACAACACGTCCATTTTTAACATCTAAACATGGTATAATTCTATTTTTAAGCATCTAATTCTTTTACTAATTCTTCTAATTTAATATCACCATCATAGATTGCTTTTCCAACTATAATGCCTTCAATGTTATTATTATTTAATCCTTTAGCCCTTTTAATGTCATCTATTGAAGAAACTCCACCAGATATAATTACTGGGCAATTAGAAGTATCTGCAACCTTTGCTGTCTCTTCGAAATTGGGACTTTGCTTCATTCCATCTCTATTAATATCTGTATAAATCAATCTACTTACGCCATAATCGTTAACTTCTCTCAAATAATCTAAAGTCAATTGATTGGAATTTTCCTTCCAACCTGAAACCGATAAATATCCATCTTTAGCATCTAACCCTAAAGCAATTTTATTTGGAAATTTATCACATGCTTCTTTTAAAAAGTTTTTATCTTTTATAGCAGCACTTCCTAAAATAACTTTTTCGACACCAGCATCAGTATATTTCTCAATGCTTTCAAAATTTCTAATACCTCCACCAATTTCAATTTTAATATCAAATTTACTAACTATTTCCTCAATAATATCTAAATTAATTGTTTCACCAGTCAAAGCTCCATCTAAATCAACTATATGCAAATTTTTAAAACCATGATCTTTATATTTACCAGCTTGTTCAACCGGTGACATTTCATATTCAGTTTTATTATCAAAATCTCCTTTAATTAAACGCACACACTTTTTATCTTTAATATCTATTGCTGGGAATATTTTCATTTTTTTATTTTAATACTTGGTTCAGTTATTACTCTCATTTGAATAGTTTCACTATTTTTATTTTTTTTCATATCTTTAGCCCCAATGGGACTTTCACATGCAAATAAAAAAAATAACAAGATATATGCAAAATATCTCATTTTATAATTTTATAAAATTTTGAATAATTTGGAGACCTAATTTATCACTCTTTTCAGGGTGAAACTGGGTTCCAAAAATATTTTCTTTTTCAACCGAACAAACTATATTTGAAGAATAGTCTGTTGTTGCTGAAATTACATTTCTGTCTTCAGGAACAAATTCATAGCTATGTACAAAATACATGTGAGAATTATTTTTTATATCTTTAAAAATTTTGCTATCTTTAACAATGTTAATTTGGTTCCAACCAATGTGAGGAAGTTTGTACTTTCCTTTTTTATTGTCTATTTTAGATACCTTGCCCGATATCCAACCAAGACCTTTTGTTTCTGTTTCTTCATAACCAATATCTGCAAACATTTGTAATCCAACACAAATACCAAGAAGTGGTTTTTTATTAGTTAGTGCAAAATCATTTAATGTACCCACTAAACCATTGATATTATTTAGAGCATCAATACAACTTTTAAACGAACCCTGTCCTGGTAAAACAACTTTGTCTGAAGATTTAATCTTATTTAAATCTGAAGTCACTTCTATATTTACTTTATCTTTAGCAACTTCCTTAAAAGAATTTATTACCGAGCTTATGTTGCCCGAATTATAATCAACAATTGTGACGTTCATTAAATTTATAGTGAGCCTTTAGTGGACGGTATGCTCTTCTTATTTCTTGGATCCATCTCTAATGCAGCTCTTAATGATCTCGCTAATGCTTTATAGCAAGACTCAATTATGTGGTGACTATTATCACCATAAATATTTTCAACGTGCATTGTAATGCCAGCAGATTGAGAAAATGCTTGGAACCATTCTTTAAATAGTTCTGTATCCATCTCACCTAGTTTCTCAACTTTTAATCTTACTTTCCAGATTAAATAAGGTCTATTTGATACGTCTATTGCAACTCTCGTTAATGTTTCATCCATTGGAATAATTGTATGTGCATATCTTTTTATTCCTATAAATTTTTTAGCCGCCTTTTTTAAAGCCTCACCAATAGCAATTCCTGTGTCCTCTGTAGTGTGATGAAGATCTATATGAGTATCTCCTTTTGCTTTAACTTTTAAATCAATTAAAGAATGTTTCGATAATTGTTCAAGCATGTGGTCCAGAAAACCTATACCGGTATCTATTTGGTACTTTCCTTTTCCATCAATGTTTACTTCAACATTGATGCTGGTTTCTTTTGTTTTCCGAGATACTTTTCCTTTTCTAGCCATATATTTTTAATGGTATACATACATAATACTACTAGATCAATATTAGTCTCAAGACTTGAAGTATCAAAAAAAGTTACCATTTATTAGGTATGACAACAATTGTACTAATTAGAAAAAATAACGAAGTAGTAGTTGCTGGTGATGGACAAGTCAGTATGGGAAATACTGTTGTTAAAAGCACAGCTTCAAAAGTCAGAAAAATTGAAAAAAGAGATGTAGTAGCAGGATTTGCAGGATCAACTGCTGATGCTTTAACTTTATTTGAAAGATTAGAAGGCAAGTTAGAAAAACATGCAGGAAATTTATCTAGAGCTGCTGTTGAATTAGCTAAAGATTGGAGAACGGATAAATATTTAAGAAGATTAGAGGCGTTAATGGCTGTAGGAGATAAAAGTAATAGCTATATTATTTCTGGAACTGGTGATGTGCTAGAGCCTGAAGGAAATGTTATTGGAATAGGCTCAGGTGGTAATTATGCATTAGCAGCTGGAAAAGTTTTACTGGAAGGCGATATGTCAGCTGAAGAGGTTGCTAAAAAAGCAATTAAAGTTGCAGCAGACATATGTGTTTTCACAAATAATAATGTAAAAATAGAAAAAATTTAATGGATAAATCAAACGTAACACAACTGCACCCAAATGATAAAAAACAAAAAGAAGAGGCTTCTTTAGTAAGTTCTTTATCGCCAAGAGAAATTGTATCCGAGTTGGATAGATTTGTAGTTGGACAAAATAAAGCAAAAAGAGCTGTTGCTGTAGCATTAAGAAATAGATGGAGAAGACAGGCTCTTAAAGGTGAAATGAAGAATGAAGTTTTGCCAAAAAATATTTTAATGATTGGACCAACTGGTGTTGGAAAAACTGAAATCTCAAGAAGACTCTCAAAATTAGCTGAGGCTCCTTTTGTGAAAGTAGAGGCTACAAGATTTACTGAGGTCGGATACGTCGGTAGAGATGTAGAACAAATCGTGAGAGATTTAATTGAGATAGCAATCTCAATGGAAAAAGTAAAAAAAAGAAAAGAAGTTTTTGCACAAGCTCAAAAAGCTGCCGAGGAAAAAGTTTTAGATGCTTTAGTTGGCAAAAAAGCAAGTTTAGCCACAAGAGAAAGTTTTAGAAAAAGACTTAGAAATGGTGATTTAGATGATAATGAAATTGAAATAGCTGTAAGTGATAGTGGTACAGGAGGTGCATCTTTTGAAATTCCTGGAATGCCTGGAGCTAATGTTGGTATGATTAACATTGGTGAAATGATTGGAAAATCAATGGGTACCAAGGAAAAGAAGAAAAAAATGACTGTAAAAGAATCACATGAAATTTTAATTAATGACGAGTCTGATAAATTAATAGAACAAGATAAAATTATTAAAGCTGCAAAACTTTCAACTGAGAATAATGGAATAGTTTTTTTAGACGAAATAGACAAAATCTCAGCAAGAACAGATAGGGTTGGTGGAGATGTTTCAAGAGAAGGTGTTCAAAGAGATTTATTACCTTTAATTGAAGGAACAACTGTAAATACAAAACACGGTCCAATAAAAACAGACCATATATTATTTATTGCATCTGGAGCCTTCCAGCTTGCTAAACCATCTGATTTATTACCTGAGCTACAAGGACGATTACCAATTAGGGTTGAGTTAGAAGCTTTAACAAGTGAAGATTTTAAAAGAATCTTAAGAGAACCAGATTTTAGTTTGATTAAACAATATGTGGCCCTGTTAAAAACTGAAAATGTTGATCTTGAGTTTTCAGATGATGGTATTGATGCAATTGCTAATATTGCCTCTGAAGTAAATGCTTCAGTTGAGAATATTGGTGCTAGAAGATTGCATACTATAATTGAGAAAATTTTAGATGAAATTAGTTTCACCGCAACTGACCGTTCAGGTGAAAAAATCGTAATTAATAAAGAATATATTAATAAAAATTTAGATACATTGGTAAAAGATACAGATCTATCAAAATTTATTTTATAGATTTATTTTTTTTTAAAAAAATATAGAACGCTCCAGCACCGCCATCTTCAATTTCTGCCTCTTTTATTTCATTGATCATGCTCATTAAATTTCTATTATTTAAGATGAATTCAGGAACTGAATATTTTAAAATACCAAGATCCTTTGAAATATAAGGATCTTTTTCATTATCTGAATGAAGACCTTTTCCAGTAACAACTATTAATTTATTAACACTTTTTAAATAAGCATTATATATAAGATCTTCTATTATTTTATTTGCTTCATCCAACGAATATCCATGTAAATCTATTGATCTTACTTTGAAGAATTTTTTTTTTTGGTTTTTTAGGTCTTTATTTGGAAGTTTTTCAGAACTCTTAATAAAAGACTCCCAGTCTTTTTTATCTTTGTCTGAAATTCTCTTATTCAATTAAGTTAAAATATTTACAAGCTGCCAGTTTGGGTTAGTCGATGTAATATCTCTTGAAAAAACCCAAGTATCATAAATTTTTTTAATTTTTTCTGGATCACCAGATACAATTTTTTTATCTTTATCTTTGATACAGGTAATCACCTCTGCAATAAAATCCACAGTTACATTTAATATTTTGCCAATTTTTTTATGCTCTTTAATTTTAGCTGAGTTTACACCTATGAAAGTTATCTCAGCAAAATGGCCTCTATCATTTCTATCTTTTAGTGCTTGACTAAATTGGTCATAGATTTTTCCATTTAACAATGGTTTACTTGCAACTATTTTATTATCGTTATCACTAAAATCCGTAATTATTGTTTCGTAAGCAATTTTAGCACCCTTTATAAATTCTTTTTGAGCCTCATCATTAAAACTCTCATTTATTTTTTTGGGTTTTTGAGGGTTATTTATTCTTTCTAAGGTTTCTTTAAATTGTGGAGAAGCCTTACCTTCAAAGCCAGATCTTTTACCAAGTATTCCTCTTAATCTTAAGAAGATAAAACCAGCAATCATGGCCAATAAAATTATATCGATGTACTCAAAACTATAATTCATATGGTGATAGTAATTACTCTGTTGATTAATTTCAACCAGCAATTTAGATTAAGGACAAATGAACCCAATTTTTTTATCAATAATTCTTATACCTATAATTGAAATATATCTTTTTATTAAAATTGGATCACAAATCGGAGCTTTTAGTACAATTTTTTTAATTTTGACTACAGCTATAGTAGGTGTTTATTACGCAAAATATGAAGGATTAAATACTCTAAGATCTGGATTTGTTCAAATAAGCAAAAATGAGACTCCAGCTTATGAGGTACTTTCTGGAGCTGCAATTGCTTTTGCAGCAATACTTTTAATAATACCAGGGTTTTTAACAGATATAGTAGGTTTTTTTTTAATTCTACCAGTGAGCAGAAGGTATATTTTTAGCAAAGTAAAAAATAAATTTAAAACTAGAAATTATAAAAAAAATAATTTTATTGATGGAGA
>CABYSP010000010.1 GCA_902521675.1 uncultured Pelagibacteraceae bacterium | reverse complement strand
GTTTCTGTTAAACCATATACATGCATTACTTCAAATCCAAGAGCTCTCATTTTTTTAAAAATTATACTTGGTGGAGGAGCACCAGCAGTTAAAACATAAACTTTTTGTTTTAATTTTTTCTTATCACTTTCTGGCGCTCCGGTAATCATATTCAATACTATTGGAGCACCACCAAAATGAGTGATTTCATATTTATCAATAAGTTCAAAAATTTTTTTAATATCTATATTTCTTAAACATATTGTTCTTCCGTTTAGCATCGGCACAGTCCATGGATAACACCAGCCATTGCAATGGAACATTGGAACAACTGTTAAAAAATTTAATCTATTTGGCATATTCCAAGCAACTGAGCTTCCTGTAGACATTAAATATGCTCCCCTATGATGATAGACAACACCTTTGGGATTTCCTGTAGTACCTGATGTATAACTTAGTGATATAGCTTGCCACTCATCTTCAGGCATTTGCCATTGGTAATTTTCATCACCTTTATTTAAAAAACTTTCATATTCTAAATCACCAATTTTTTCCAATTTTGATTGGTCAGCATATTTATCGTTTATGTCAATAATAGTTATTTTTTTATTAAGATTTTTTAATGCTTTTTTTACTTCTCCATGAAGTTGTCTATCCACAACTAGCACTTTTGCTTCGCTATGATCTAAAATATAGGAAATTGTTTTAGCATCTAATCTTATATTTATAGTATTTAGAACTGCACCAGTCATAGGTACAGAGTAGTGTGCTTCAAAAATCTCTGGTGTATTGAAAGCTAAGAATGAAACTGTGTCACCTTTTTTAATACCTATTTTTGTCAATGCACTAGCAAATTTTACAACTCTTTTATAAACTTCAGCCCAGGTATAATTTCTTTCCTCATAAATTATAGCCTCATAATTTGGGTAAATTTCTTTTGCTCTTTTTAAAAAAGTTAAGGGAGTGAGGGGTACGTGATTTGCTTTATTTTTATCTAAATTTGTTTCGTAATGGCTCATTAATTAAACTTAAAATTCATTATATTTGAGCTTCCTGATATTGCTGATTTGTAATGATACTCAGCCCGAGGTAATACCTTATCGAAATAAAATTTAGCTGTATTTATTTTATCACTATAAAATTCTTTATTTGTGTTAAAATCATTAAAACTAACTTCTAAAATTTTAATCCAAGCATAAGCAATTGAAACATAACCTAAGCTTTTTAAATAATCATTTGCTGCAGCACTAACATCATCCTTTTCAATTTTATTTTTATCATTTATCCAATCTGTGAATTTGGATAAAATATCTAAATAATGGTTTAATTCTTTAGAAAATGTTTTTACTTTTTCATTTTTGCTCTCACATTCAGATTTAATCATTTCTAAAAACTTATTTATAACATCGCCTTTTTTGTTAGATAATTTTCTAAATACTAAATCTGCAGCCTGTACGGAATTTGTTCCTTCATAAATTGGGGTAATACGATTATCTCGATATAATTGCTCAATACCTTGGTCTTTAGTATATCCGTATCCTCCATGTATCTGCATTGCATCGCTAGTAATTTCCATAGCTAAATCTGTAAAAAGTGATTTAACCACAGGCGTCATTAATGAAACGTAATCTAAAGCAGCTTGTTTAATTTTTTCGTCTGGATGATAAAGACTTACTTCTGTTTGTTGAGAAAGCCAAAAACATAATGCTCTTTCACCCTCAATTATTGATTTCATATTAAGTAAAGTTCTTCTAATGTCTGCATGATCAATTATAAAATCTGCACCATTATTAGATTTTGAATTATTTGTTTTTCCTTGCTTTCTTTCTTTTGCGTAAGAAAGTGAATTTTGATAAGCAATTTCAGAAATACCTAAACCTTGAATGCCTACAACTATTCGCTCTAAATTCATCATTGTGAACATTGCGCTAAGACCTTTATCTTTGTTACCAATCATGTAACCAGTTGCATCATCAAAATTTAAAACACAAGTTGCTGAACCTTTTATACCCATCTTACTCTCAATTGATCCAGTTGAAATTCCATTTCTTGGACCAATACTACCATCCTGGTTCACAATATATTTTGGAACTAAAAATAAACTTATTCCCTTAGTACCAGATGGAGAGTCTGGTGATCTTGCCAAAACTAAGTGAATGATATTTTCGGTTAAATCATGGTCTCCTGAAGTTATAAATATTTTTTGACCGCTGATTTTATAAGTATTATCTGATTGTTTAATTGCTTTAGTTTTTAACAAGCCAAGGTCGGTACCACAGACTGGTTCTGTTAAACACATTGTACCACTCCACTTACCTTCTACAATTTTTGGTAAATATTTATTTTTAATTTCATCAGAAGCATGATGATTGATACAATTATAAGCACCAATACTTAGTTCACTATATAATTTAAATGATAAGCTTGCTGAAGATAGCATTTCATCAAAAAATGCACTTACTGTTTTTGGCATTCCCTGACCTCCATATTTTGGATCACAAGACAATGAAGTCCAACCATCCTCAATATACTTTTGATACGCCTCTTTGTAGCCTGGGGGTGTTCTGACAACACCATTTTCTAAAACTGCTGGATTTTCATCTCCTGATTTAGCAAGAGGTAAAATTAAATTTTGATTTATCTTGGCTGCTTCCTCTAAAATATCTTTCACTAGATCTGAACTAACTTCATTATATTTTTCAAGTTCATTATAATTTTTATTGTCTCTTAATTTTTCAAAGAGAAACATCATGTCTTTTACTGGAGCTGTATAACTTGGCATATTTAAACCTTAAAATAATTCTAGTTTTATTGCAATTTTGAAATTATCGCATCACCCATTGCTGAAGTAGACGTTTCTTTCATGCCTTCTGACATTATATCTTTTGTTCTTAAACCATCATTTAGAACATCTTGAACTGCCTCTTCTAAAACATCTGCTTCTTTATCAAGATCTAAAGAGTATCTTAAAGCCATAGCAAAACTTAAAATAGAAGCAATTGGATTTGCAATACCTTGTCCAGCTATATCAGGAGCCGATCCATGTATTGGCTCATACATTGCTCTCATCTCACCATCTTTATTTTTTGCACCCAAAGACGCTGACGGCAAAAGACCTAAAGATCCAGTTAACATCGAAGCTTGATCAGACAGCATATCCCCAAATAAATTATCGGTTACAATTACATCAAATTGCTTTGGGTTTCTTAAAAGCTGCATAGCACAATTGTCTGCTAACATATGGCTTAACTCTACATCTTTGTATTCTTTTTCATGAAGTTCTTTAACTTCTTCTTTCCACAATTGTCCAGCTTCCATTACATTTGACTTTTCACATGATGTAACTTTGTTTGATCTTTTTCTTGCTAAATCAAAAGCCACTCTAGCTACTCTTATAATTTCACTAGTCGTATAAGTATGTGTATTAATTCCTTTTCTTTCTCCATTTTCAATTGGCTTAATTCCTCTAGGTTCACCAAAATATATTCCACCCGTTAACTCTCTTACTATCATTATATCTAGTCCTGAAACTACCTCTGGCTTTAGGGTTGAAGCATCTACTAATTGTTTAAAACAAATTGCAGGCCTTAAGTTAGCAAAAAGCTTTAGTTCTTTTCTAAGTTTTAATAATGCTCTTTCTGGTTTTTTGGAAAATTCTAGGTTATCCCATGTAGGACCGCCAACTGCTCCAAGCATAATTACTTCACTTTCTAGTGCTTTGTAAAAAACCTCATCAGTGATTGGGGTACCGTGTTTATCATAAGAACAACCACCAACTAGCTCCTGATCAATTTCAAAATCTAAAGATTTTTTATCATTAAACCAGTTAATAATTTTTTTTACCTCAGCTATTACCTCAGGACCAATACCATCACCAGGAAGTAAAAGTATTTTTCTTTTTTTTACTTTAATCATTAAATACCCAAGGCTTTTCGTTTTTTAAATTTGTTTCAAACTTTTCTATTTTTTCCAATTTTTTTAACGATAAAGCGATATCATCAAGTCCTTCTAACAAACATTTTTTCTTAAATGGATCAACTTCAAATTTTAGCTCATTATTTCCATAAACTATTTTTTCCTCTTGCAAATCAATAGAAATTTCTTCTAGTCTATTTGCGTATTCAGATAGCTCTTTTATTTTTTCTTCTTCAAGGATTATAGGCAAAATTCCATTTTTAAAACAATTACTAAAAAAAATATCTGCATAACTTGAACTTATTACACAAGTAATTCCAAAATCTAATAAAGCCCAAGGAGCATGTTCTCTTGACGAGCCACATCCAAAGTTTTTTCCAGCAATTAAAATTTTAGATTGATTAAATGGATCTTTGTTTAACACAAAATCATTTATTTCTTTGCCTTGATCATCATATCTCATTTCAAAAAACAAATTTTTTCCGAGGCCAGTTCTTTTGATAGTTTTTAAAAACTGTTTTGGAATTATCATGTCTGTATCAATATTTACAATTGGTAAATAAGCTGGGATACTTTTTAATTTATTAAATTTTTGCATTTAATTTTGATACTTTCTGACATCATCTAAATTACCTGAAATTGCAGCTGCTGCTGCCATTCCTGGACTAACTAGATGGGTTCTACCACCTCTACCTTGTCTTCCTTCAAAATTTCTATTTGATGTAGAGGCGCATCTTTCTTCTGGTTTTAATTTATCAGCATTCATCGCTAAACACATAGAGCAACCTGGTTCTCTCCATTCAAACCCTGAGCTAACAAAAATTTTATCTAGTCCTTCTTGTTCTGCTTGTTCTTTAACTAAGCCTGAGCCCGGAACTACTATAGCATTAACATGCGATGATACTTTTTTATCTTTTAAGATCTTTGCTGCTTCTCTCAAATCTTCTATTCTGCCATTAGTACAACTACCAATAAATACTTTATCTATTTTTATATCTCTGGCTGCCATGTCAGGTTTTAAACCCATATACTTTAAAGCTCTTTCAATTGAATTTTTTTTATCTTCATCAGTCTCATTATTTGGATTTGGAACTTTTCCATCAATTGTTATTACGTCTTGTGGTGACGTGCCCCATGTAATCATAGGTAAAATTTCATTTGCATTAAGGCTAATTTCTTTATCAAAACTAGCATCAGAGTCTGTTTTTAAAGCTTCCCAATAGTTTAAAGCTTTATCCCAATTTTCACCTTTTGGAGACATTGGTTTTCCTTTTAAATATTCAAAAATTTTTTCATCTGGTGCAATTAATCCTGCTCTTGCACCACCTTCAATTGTCATATTGCAAATAGTCATTCTTTGCTCAACACTTAAAGATCTTATTAATTCTCCAGCATATTCCACAACAGATCCTGTTCCGCCTGCTGTACCTATTTTTCCAATTATTTGAAGTATTACATCTTTAGAAGTAACTCCTAAGGGAAGTTCACCATTAACATTAATTCTAAAATTTTTAGCTTTCTTTTGAACTAGTGTTTGGGTAGCTAAAACATGTTCAACTTCTGAAGTTCCTATTCCAAATGCTAAAGCACCAAATGCTCCATGCGTTGCAGTATGACTGTCTCCACAAACAATAACTGTACCTGGTTGAGTAAAACCCTGCTCAGGTCCTATAATATGAACGATACCTTGCCTCTTATCATCCATACCAAATAACTGAACACCAAATTCTTTACAATTTGCCTCTAAAGTATCTACTTGAATTTTTGACTCTTCATCTGAAATACCTTTTGATCTGTCAGTTGTTGGAACATTATGATCTGCAACTGCTAAAGTTAAATTTGGGTGTCTAACTTTTCTATTAGAATTTCTTAATCCTTCAAAAGCTTGGGGGCTTGTCACCTCATGAATTAAATGTCTATCTACAAAAAGTAAAGATGTACCATCATCTTGTTGATCAACTAGATGATCGTTCCAAATTTTATCGTATAATGTTGTAGACATTGAAAAAAAAATTATTTTTTTTCTGTAAAGCTTTCTGATTTTTGTTCTTCTTTAGGAGCCTCTGCTGCTGGAGCCACCTCTTCTTTAGGTGCTGCTTCTGCTTTAGGAGCTTCTTCTTTAGGTGCTGCTTCTGCTTTAGGTGCTTCTTCTTTTGGTGCTTCTACTGCAGGAGCTACATTTTCCTCTGTAACTGTTTCTGGTTTTGCTTCGATATCAATACCAATTTTTTTTCTAATTTTTTCTGCAATTCTTGCTGATTTACCAGTTCTATCTCTTAGATAATAAAGTTTTGCTCTTCTTACTTTACCTGATCTAATAACCTTAATTGAATCAATTAAAGTTCCAAATAAAGGAAAAGTTCTCTCAACACCCTCTCCAAAGGAAATTTTTCTAACCGTAAAAGATGAGTTTAGGTCTCTGCTTTTTTTAGCAATACATACTCCCTCAAAATATTGAATTCTCTCTTTTTTACCCTCGGTAATTCTCACACCAACCTTAACAACATCTCCAGGATAAAATTCTGGAATTTTTTTCTCTGAAAGAATTTTGTTAACGTTATGTTGGTTTATTTCTTCAATTGTTTTCATGTTAATATTTATCAAGTTAATTCTTCTTATATTTTTCCCATAAATCTGGTCTTCGGTCGCGTGTTATAGCCTCAGATTGAGATAAACGCCAGTCTTTAATTTTATTATGATCACCTGATAATAGTACGTCTGGCACAGCTTTTTCCTCCCAAATTTGAGGTTTTGTATACTGAGGGTACTCTAGAAGACCATTTTCAAAGGTTTCATCTAATTTAGAGTTTTCATTTCCTAATACACCTGGCAGCAATCTTAAAATACTATCTATAACTACATATGCTGCTGACTCCCCGCCTGACAAAACATAATCTCCAATACTAATTTCCTCAATATTTCTTGTTGAAAGTATTCTTTCGTCCACACCTTCAAAATGACCACAAATTAAAGACAGAGATTTTTCATTAGCTAGCTCTTTTGCTAAATTTTGATCAAATTTTTTTCCTTTTGGCGATAAGTATAAAATTCTCTCACTTTCATTTTTGTTTTCATCTAAAGACTTTGCAAGAACATCTGCTTTTAACAACATCCCTGAACCACCCCCATAAGGTGTATCATCTACTGTTTTATGTTTGTCGTCAGCTGCATCTCTTATGTTTACAACTTTAAGTTTCCATAAATTATTTGATAAAGCTTTTCCATAAAGTCCTTTAGATAAAGGACCAGGGAAAATCTCTGGATACAGTGTAAACACTTGAGCTTGCCACATAAATAATCTTTAAATTATTTTTTTTCCTCTGCTGGAGCTGCTTCTGCTTTAGGAGCTGCTTCTGCTTTAGGAGCTGCTTCCTTAGGAGCTTCTGCTGCTGGAGCTGCTTCTGCTGGAGCTGCTTCTGCTGGAGCTGCTTCTGCTTTAGGAGCTGCTTCCTTAGGAGCTTCTGCTGCTGGAGCTTCTGCTGCTGGAGCTGCTTCTGCTTTAGGAGCTTCTTTATTATCCTCTTCTTTTTTATTTCTCTCTTTTTTTGGCACTGCTTTATTTGGATTATTTCCATTTGCAGGCATAGGCATTAGTTCGTTCTCACCTAAAATTCTTGCTACTCTAGTTGTTGGTTGAGCTCCTTGACCAAGCCAATATTTAATTCTCTCAGCTTCTAGGCCCACTCTTTCTTTTTTCTCTTTTGGTAATAGAGGATTAAAGAAACCAACCTTTTCTATAAATCTTCCATCTCTTGCAAAACGACTGTCAGCAACAACAACTTTATAAACAGGACGTTTTTTTGTTCCACCTCTTGATAATCTCAATTTTAACATTTCTTCTCCTTTTTTACTTTAATTGGTTAAATAGCTCTGGCGGTATACCTTTATCAGACATACCTTTCAGATTTCCTTTTGACATCTTTTTCATCATTTCAGACATCATTTTAAATTGCTTAAGCAATTTATTGATAGTGGCCGGATCTGTGCCAGAGCCATTAGCAATTCTTTTTTTTCTAGAACCATCAATTATTTTTGGGTTCTCTCTTTCTTTTTTTGTCATTGATAAAATAATAGCTTCATTTTTAGTAATTATACTTTCATCAATTCCTGCTGAGTCCATTTGAGATTTAATTTTAGAAACTCCTGGCATAAAAGACATAATTCCCTCAATACCGCCCATTTTTTTCATTTGTCTCAATTGAGATAAATAATTTTCCATAGAGAATTGACCTTTTTTTAAATCTTCCTCGGCTTTTTTAAGATTTTCTTCTCCTAAATCTTGAGCCGCCTTTTCTACAAGGGATACGATATCCCCCATTCCAAGTATTCTGTTTGCAATTCTATCTGGATGGAATACTTCAAGATTATCTATTTTTTCTCCTATACCTAAAAATTTAATTGGAACGTTTGAAACATATTTCATACTCACTGCAGCTCCACCTCTTGCATCACCATCTGCTCTGGTTAGGATAATTCCAGATAAATCAACTGTATTTTTAAATTCTTTTGCCACTGAGGCAGCAACTTGACCTGTTAAAGAGTCTGCAACTAAGAAAGTTTCTGTTGGATTAACGACAGCCTCGATTTGCTTAATCTCACTCATCATTTGTAAATCGATTTGAGTTCTACCAGCAGTATCAAATAAAATTATTTCAGCTCCATTTAAATTAGCGGCACTTATTGCTCTTCTACAAATATCCACAGGTTGTTGGCCATCTATAATAGGTAAAGTTAAAATATTATTCTGTTCACCTAAAGATCTTAGTTGCTCTTGTGCAGCTGGTCTATAAATGTCCAAACTGACCATCATTACTTTTTTCTTTTTATTAGTTTCTAAAAATTTTGCTAATTTTGCTGTTGTTGTCGTTTTACCTGAACCTTGTAATCCAACTAACATCATTGGTACAGGTGGGACTGCATTTAAGTTTATTTCATTATTTGTGGAGCCTAGTAAATTTACGAGTTCGTCATAAACAATTTTAACAACCATATCTCCAGGTGAGGTAGACCTTATTATCTCTTGGCCTAATGCTTTTGGCTTAACTTTTTCAATAAAATCTTTTGCAACATCCAAAGAGACATCTGCTTCAAGTAAGGCTTGCCTAATACCCCTTAAACCTTCATCTACTTGAGCTTCATCAAGTGAAGGTGCCTTTTTCAGAGAAGAAAAAATTTCTTCAAATTTATTTGTTAAATTTTCAAACATATTTATTACGCATAGCAGTAACGCACTAGTGGGCGAACCCTCGCTGACTAGTGTCGATCTCTTTGTTTCCAAAGACACCACAAAGTTAATGTTTTTGCGGAAACGGCATCAACCTATAATAGAGGTTCAAAAAGTCAATAAATAAGTTAAATATCTATATATGGATATTAAAGCTTTTAAAATGGACGGTTTAGGTAATGATTTCGTCATCATAGATAATAGGCAAACAATTACAAATTTGACAAAAGAGCAAATAATAAAGATTTGTGACAGAAATTTTATTGGTTGTGACCAACTAATAGTGATTAAAAAAAATGATATTTCAGATGCTTCACTAGAATTTTATAATTCAGATGGAGGAATGTCTGGTGCATGTGGAAATGGTACAAGATGTATTGCTGATTTATTAGGCAAAGAAAATAACAAAAAAGAAATTGTCTTAACAACTTTATCTGGCAAATTAAAATCAAATATTGTTGGAGAAAAAATGGTTTCTACAGAAATAGGTGTTGCAAAAACAAAATGGGATGAGATTCCATTGTCTAAAGAATTAAATACGAATAATTTAGGAATTAAAATTAATGACAAAAATAATAACGAATTTTCTGGCGGAACTGCTGTAAATGTTGGAAACCCACATGTAGTTTTTTTTGTTGATAATAACGAAAATTTTGAAATTGAAAAAATTGGACCAAGGATTGAAACCCACTCACTATTTCCAGAAAAATGTAATGTTACTTTAGCAACTTTTGTTAACAAAGAATTGATAAAAGTTAGAGTGTGGGAAAGAGGAGCTGGGCTTACCAAAGCTTGTGGAACTGCAGCTTGCGCAACAGCTTTTGCCGCAAAACAAAACGGACTGGTAAATGATAAAGTGGATATTGAATTTTCTACAGGTAGATTGACAATTTCAATTGATGAAAACAATAGTATTCATATGAAAGGACCAGTTTCAGATATTGAAGAGATAAATTTTAAAATTTAATGGGAATTTTTGAAAAATTTAAATCAGGTTTTAAAAAAAGTGCCTCAGCTTTTACAACAGGTTTAAGAGATATAGTTGTAAAAAAAGAGATTGATGACAAAACACTAGGCAAAATTGAAGATTACTTAATTCAATCTGATGTTGGTATTGTTTCGGCTTCAGAAATAAGAGAAATAATTTCTCAAACAAAAATTGATCCCAATAAAGATTTAACTGACGAAATAAATAATATTTTAAAATATTATATTATTTCAATTATGAAGCCTTTAGAAAATATTGAATTCTTCAAAAAAAAAGAAAAATTAAATGCAACATTAATTTCAGGTGTCAATGGTGTTGGAAAGACAACTACTATTGGCAAAATAAGCAAAATATTAAAGGGTAATGGAAACAAGGTAATGCTAGCTGCATCAGATACTTTTAGAGCAGCAGCTATAGAACAACTAGAAAATTGGGCAAAGAAAGTTGATGTTCAAATTACAAAATCATCTCAAGGTTCTGATCCTGCATCAGTCGCTTATAAGGCTGTTGAAGAGGCATTAAATAATGATTTCAATCAAGTTTTAATCGATACAGCTGGGAGATTACAAAATAAAAAAAATTTGATGGAAGAATATAAAAAAATTGCAAACGTTACTAAAAAAATTGATCCTGATGCTCCACATGATGTTATTTTAGTTTTGGATGCAACTTCTGGCCAAAATGTAATTAATCAAGTTGAAGAATTTAACAAAATTATTCCGATAACTGGTCTTATTATGACAAAATTAGATGGGACAGCAAAAGGAGGTATTCTTTTAGCTGTTGCTAAAAAATATAAACTACCAATTATTGCACTTGGATTAGGTGAAAAAGAAGATGATTTACAAATTTTTGAGGCCGAAAAATTCGCAGAGGCATTTACTCAAATTAATTAATTAAGGTACTTGAAATTAAAGGTTTATAAAAACTACATTTGTAGTGTTCTTTAAATTCATAATGTCCACAATTTTTGGCTATCGAAGAAATAATAAAATCAAATTTTCCATTTACAGGATAAAGCTCTAGTTTTTTCTCAATTATATCAAATTTAAAATTAACTTTTAAACTTTTTACAGCACTAATCATCACTAAAGTTTTATTATCTTTTAAAAGATAATATGCAAAATCATCTGGAAAAACTGGAAAATCATATTCCTGTAAATAATATTTTGCAGTTTTGGGAAACCATTCATAAGAAATCAATGGCAAAGACTCTTTCGTTTTATAGTTATAAATATAAAGATCTTTTGGAAAATCATTAATATAATTTGAATTTTCTCCTCGAGCTAAGACAGCTTTTTCACGGGTTTTAAAATATAATGCAAAATTTTCATCGTGTGAATTCATTTGATCAATATGAAAAAGGCTGTCTACAGATGCTAAATTTTCTTTGGCATTTGATAAATTATTTAAAGAAAACAAGATAATAAAAAATAAGAAAAAATTTTTCATAAATTAACTTAAAAAAAAAATTTGAATTATCTTTGTTTAGATTATGGCTTAATTTAAACTATCAACAAATGATTTAAGAGCTAATACAAGTTTATCATCATATTCCATCATATGATCGTCATATTTTGTAAAATATGAATATTTAGGTTCACTTGCTAAATTAAAAATTTTTTTACCCATCCAAAATGGAACTATTTGGTCAGCCTCACCGTGCATTACTAATACTGGAATATTAATATTTTTAATTTTTTCATTATTTTCATACTTATCTTTTAAAATTAAACCTACTGGAATGTATGGATAAAAATTTTTCGCAGCCTCTATCATTGATGTGAAGGGCGTTTCTAATATTAATCCTGCAAAATTTTTATTCTGAGTAATTTCAGTAGCAATGCCAGTTCCTAATGACTCTCCATAAATAATTATATCTTCTTCATTTAGACCTTTTTCTTTAAGCCAGTTTATTGCACTAGCACCATCTGTATAAAGACCCTCCTCACTTGGTTTTCCTTTATTGCCACTAAACCCTCTCCATGCAATAATTAAAAAATTAACATCCATGTCTTTAAAATGATTTAACTTATGGATTCTGTTTTCAAGTGTCCCTGCATTTCCGTGAAAATAAACTATTGTTTTATAACTTTTTAAATTTTTATTATGAAACCAGCCTAAAAGATTAATATTATCAGTTGTTTTGATGGTAACTTTTTCAATGTTAACTTGTAAATTATCTCCAGAATAATTATTCTCATCAGGATGATACATTAAATTTCTTTGAAAAAAGAATAAGAAAATTAAAACGATTAAGTAAATAGCTACAATACCAATAAATAATTCCAAAAAAAAATTCCTACGTTTTATTTTCATATTTTTTTTTATTTAAATAGATAAAAAAAATATAACTTAATACACAAAGAATTAAAAATACAGAAAATGAAATTCTATAACTACTTACAATGTCAAATCCTTTATTACTACATATATCAATTACCAATCCTATCCCCCACTGGATAAAAAAAGTTCCAGAAAAAAGAAATACATTAAATGAAGTAAGAGATTTGCCAGCTAGATTTTTTGAAAAGTTTAGCGCAATTGCTGGCTGAGTTAATGAAATTACAATTGATGTCATTATGTATAAAGTAAATAAAAATGCTCCTGCATTATTACCAAAATAAATAATAAGGAATAACGAAAAGTAACTAATTGGCAGGCCCAATTTAATTATTTTAATACTGCTAATACCGTATTCTGAAATTTTTGGTAAAACATATCCCCAAATAAAATATGAAATCAACATAGTAATATTTATCCAAAATAAACCTGTGGCACTTTGAAGAGGTGTATATCCGGTAATATTTAACATCCATGGACCAGCCCATAGAGTTTGAATTGCTTGAATTCCTCCATAATTAATGAATGCAAGAGGAATCATGCTTATAAAAAATTTATTTTTCCATATTTGTCTTAATGACTCTTTTTCAGATTTTGTTGATGTGCTCTCTTTTTTCTCCCAATTAGGGATTAATAAGAAAATTAAAATTATGCTAAATAAAATAAGTATAGCTATTAAAATAAAAATCCATCTCCATCCAATATACGGTAATAGTATTTGAACCGGTAAAGTTGACGACACAAATCCAAAATTTGCTACCATCAACATCCAAGAATTTGCTCTCTGTTGATATTTTTCTGCAAACCATACTCTATATCCAGTAAGAGGTCCCATCATGCAAGCACTGACACCAATACCAATAAATATTCTAGATACAAATAATCCAGTAAAACTTTTTGCAAGTGCAAATGATATTGTTCCAATCAATGCTATTATTAAAAAATAACCAATTACCTTTTTTGGTCCAATTTTATCTAATAAAAGCCCTACAGGGATTTGCATTATCGAAAAACCAATAAAATATCCTCCTGCCAATAATCCCAGATTTCCTGCAGTTAGATCAAACTCAGAAGTAAGAACGGGAGTTAAAGTTGCAGTTATAGATCTAACCAGATTAGACAGTAAAAATCCAAAGGCGAAAACACAAAATATGATAATGCTTTTATTTACTTTAGTAATCATTTATAAATTTTTGAGAATTAATCATTATTATGAATAATCAATCAACAAAAGTCAAAGATGCACGTTCTTCAAATGCAATGGCTGCAACTTCACATCCTTTAGCTACAGAAGAAGCATTGAAAATACTTAAAATGGGAGGAAATGCAGTGGATGCTTCAATTGCTGCCTCGATTGTTTTATCTGTAGTAGAGCCTAATGCAACGAGTATTGGTGGCGACTGTTTTGCAATAGTTAAAATGGATAACAAGGATGCTGTGTCTTTTAATGGATCAGGTTTAGCGCCTGAAAAATTAAATTATGATTTTTTTAAGGATAAGCATATTGATAAAATTGGATTAACTAGTCCACATTCAGTCACAATTCCTGGTGCACTGAATGCTTGGGAAAAAATTCATAAGGAATTTGGTAAGCTAGATTTTGAACAATTATTTTTAGGTGCAATTAATATAGCAAAGAATGGCCATAGAGTTACAAAAGTCGTATCAAATGCTTGGAAAAATAGTTTGAATAAAATCAATGGTAATGAAAATTCAAAAAAAATTTTTTTGAAAGATGGTCGTACTTATCAAGAAAATGAATTAATGAAAAATATTGCTTTAGGAGAAACACTTGAAGCAATTAGCAAAAAAGGAAGTAAAGAATTTTATGAAGGAGAAATTGCAAAAGATATAATTGAAACTTTAAATGAATTAGGTGGTGTACATACTTTTGAGGATTTTTCAAAACAGAGTACAATAAGATCAGATACAATTAAATCTAATTATAAGGGTGATTTTATTCATCAATGCCCTCCCAATGGTCCTGGTGTTACAGTATTGATTATGATGAAATTGTTAGAAAAATTAAATATTCAAAATTATAAATTTAATAGCACAGAAAGATTCCATCTTGAAGCAGAAGTTACAAAACAAGCTTATAAAGTTAAAGAAACTATTTTAGGCGATCCAAATTTTGTTAACTTTAATTTAGAAGAAATTTTAAGTGATAAAAATATTGAGGAAATTTTTAATAAAATTAACTTAAATTCATGCAGTGATGTTGGTGACTTAAATATTCCAGCTCATCCAGAAACAATATATTTAACAGTAGTAGATAAAGATTTAAATAGTGTATCAATAATCAATTCTGTTTGTTATGTATTCGGATCAGGTATTACTACAAATAAAAGTGGAATACTTTTACATAATAGGGGTACAAATTTCAGAGTAGAAAATGGACATCCAAACTGTATAGCAGGCTTAAAAAGACCGTTACATACTATTATTCCTGGTATGCTTATTGATAAAAACAACAAAGCAACTTTAAGTTATGGCGTTATGGGAGGCCAATATCAACCAGTGGGACAAGTTCATGTTTTAAATAATATGATTGATTTTGGAATGGGACCACAAGAAGCTTTGAGTTTTCCAAGAGCTTTTCATTTTAATAATATTTACAAACTAGAAAAAACGGTTGATAAAGAAATTTTCAATGGACTCAAAGAAATAGGTCATAATGTAGAATATTTTGATGGTACCCATGGTGGGGGCCAAGCGATAAAAATAAATAGAAGTGAAGGTGATCTCATAGGTGGATCAGATCCTAGAAAAGATGGGTATGCAAAAGGATATTAATTCTCATCGAAGAATGATAAAAAAACAAATTCCAAAGAATTAAAAGTTTAAAGATATATCTCGGTGAACTGAGTTACATCTTGCAACAAATTTAGCTTGCTCTTTAGTTAATCTGTTTTGAAGTCTAAGACCAATATTATGTTTGATAACATCATTATATTTAATTAATTCAGGCATCAAATTCTTATTAGCATCATCTCTCCATGAAACTTCTAAATTGAAAAGATCAAAAGTCTCTGAACTTACTTCAGACAATTTTTGTTCATCTACCTCATCATTATCTATTACAGATATTAGGTCATCTAATTTATTTGCAAATTCTTCGGTTCCAGAAATTTCTCCTAGTTTTTCAAAAAGATTATCAATTATTGATATTGCGTTTTCGTAATTTCTATTATCAATATTATATTTTAATTCTTTTATTTCTGGTGAAAGTTCTTTTAACTTTTCATTATCATTTATAAACATCACTATTTGATCCAGAGTTTCATAAGCTTCATCGACATTTTTTCTATATCTTTTAGTTCTTGTGTTTTTTGCTTTGTGCAATATTTCAAACTCTCCATTTTTAGCTTTCCAGCTTTCAGGAACTTTATTTTGAAGTTCTTTAATTTCTAACTCGTAATTCTCGATCTTTAATTCTAATTTATTTTTATCTGAAAAGTCATCATCATCTAAATTTCTAATTTCAGCTTTTGTTTTTTTAATTTTCTGGTCTATTTTTCTAACTTTTTTCTGAATTTTTCTTACATCGAAATGAAGATCTTTATAATCTTTTGTAAATAAATCGTATTCTTGCTCAGTTTTTTGCAATTTTTTAACTATAGCAAAAGTTCCTAAAGCATTATCAAAATGCTCTTCAAAAATATCTAATTTATCTACTGGAAGATTTGCTGGAGTTAACTTTTGCATATTCTTAATTGCATTTGTAATTGTTTGTTCTTCATTATTATAAATTGCAAATTTATATTCTTGTAAGCAATATTGAAGTTTTGGATTCATTGGTGGTGGAGCTACATTAGAAGTTAAATATGTTCTTGCTGGTAAATAATTTACCAATGTAGGATAGAAACCAACAATTCCAAGTCCTATCAATTGTAAAATAATAAACGGAACAACTCCTTTCCAAATATTTAAAGTAGTAACAAGTTTTGAAGCTACTCCTTTCAAATAAAATAAAGCAAATCCAAATGGTGGGGTTAAAAATGAAGTTTGTAAATTTACCCCAATCATAACACCAAGCCAAATTGCACTTACATTTGCACCTGGTTCAGCTAATAATATAGGAGCAATAATAGGAACAACAACTACAGCTATTTCTATAAAATCTAGAAAAAAACCTAATAAAAAGATAACTACCATCACAACAACGAATTGGGTCCAAAATCCTCCTGGTAAATCCTGAAGAAAGTCTCTTACTAACTCTTCGCCTCCAAATGCTCTAAATCCAGAGGTTAGCATTGCTGCTCCGAGTAAAATTATAAATACCATTGAGGTGGTTACACAAGTTTCTACAACAACTTCTTTTAAAACATCATCTATTTTAAATGCTCTCCAAAAACTCCATATAACACTAGCTAAAAATGTAATTGTAAAAAATAATGCAATTAATATTGCGCCTAGATCTCTAGTGTCAACAGCTTTAATATTTAAGTTATAATTTTTAGATAAAAAATAAATTGGAATTAAAGATACAATTGCAATAATTATTGGATAGTAAGCATTCTTTTTACCTTGATGTAATCTGTAGCCTGCCATCATTGTTGCACCAATAGCACCTATTGATCCAGCCTGATTTACAGTAGCAATACCCATAAGTATAGATCCTAAAACTGCAAAGATTAGGGCAAGTGGTGGAATAATTACTAATATAACTTTGATCCAAAATTTAGTGTCAAAATTTCCTTTGAACGGTACAGGAGGAGCTGCTTTTGGGTTTAATCTTGCATACACAAATATGTAAAGCATATACAAACCAACCAAAACTAATCCAGGTAATAATGCACCTAAAAACATATCTCCAGCTGAAGTAGACCCTACTCTAAATTCTCCAGGCATATTAAATTCGCCAGTTAAAATTTTATAATCAGTCTGACGCATAGTATTTGCAACGTCAGCGGCACTTGCCAATTGATCGGCAATTATAATTAAGACAATTGAAGGAGGTATAATTTGACCAAGTGTTCCAGAGGAACAAACAATTCCACTTGCTAGTCTTTTATCGTATTTATTATTTAGCATTGTGGGCAAAGAAATTAGTCCCATTGCTATTACTGTTGCTCCAACAATTCCAGTTGTTGCTGCAAGTAATGCACCAACAAAGATAACAGAAATACCAAGTCCTCCTGGAATTGGTCCAAATAGTTGTCCCATAGTAACTAAAAGGTCTTCTGCAATTTTTGATTTTTGCAACATTATCCCCATAAAGATAAACAATGGGATCGCAATTAAGGTGTCAGTTTCTACATCCCAATAATTACTCCTAAAATTAGTAATACCAGCGGTTAACCATTCTTTAGGCCCATCAACAGCAAAATAAGCACTGGGGTCTCCTGCAAATAAATAACCGAAAAAAGCAGCTAATCCTATTGAAATTATTGCTGATCCAGGTAATGCAAAAGCTACTGGAAAACCAGATGCCAAAGCTCCAATCATTATAATTACCAGTAAAGTTAAAAATAAATGTTCCATTATTTAATTCTTTAAAAGTTTGTGACTACTACTCATAAAGTAGCTTGTGAATTGAGTTAACATACTTACTGCAAATACTGCTAAGTAAACTGCCATTAAATAAAGTAAATATAATCCATTTGAACCTTGCTGAGTAATTTCAAATGAAATTACCGGACCATTAATGATACTAGCTTTACCACCCATACCCAAAAATATAACTATCAAACATAAAGGAATGCCTAAAATGAGAGATCCAATTGCATTCGTCCATGCCTTCTTTCTCTCACTAAAATTAGCATACAAAACATCAACTCTTACATGACCTTCGTGAATTAATGCATATGCACTTGCAAAAAGATAAAGTGCAGCATACCAAAAACGAACAAGATCTCCTTGAAAAGCTTGTTCATATTGGAATATAAATCTTGATACAACTATCAAGAATTCACTTCCAACTACTAAAACTGCTAACCAAATAAATCCTACAGATCTTGTGAAATAACCAATTATAAAAGAAGCTAAAATAAGAGGGAAATGTATATATGTAATCCTGAATGCGGGTATTACTAAATTAATTTTAATTTGTTCCCCAAAAATTGGCTCAACCAATTTTTCTACAACCATAAATGAGATTAAAAAATCTGCTACTCCAACAATAAGCACTGCCCAGAATGAAGATCTAATAATATATGCTGTTATTTTTTTTAGTATCTCTGAGTCTGTTTGTAATGTTTGTTTTAAGGATTTTAAAACAAACATTATAACTCCTATAAAAGATAAAAAATAAAATAATAATTGAATATACGACAGACTCAACGCAAGTCCCTCTAAAGGTTCATTTAATTTTTTAAATCCAAATATTTCATAATGAGAAAAAAGTTTTTTAACTCCTGGCCAATCAAACCAAACTGTTAAAACATTATTTATTAAAAAAATTAATGTTAATGTTAAGATAGAATAACTAAATATTCTTATTAAAATAGATAAGTTTTTTTTCTCAATCATATGACAAAACTTTTAATGGTATATAAAAAGAGGGCCCATTTAAGGGCCCTCTAGTATTAATTAGAATTAAATTATACTCCTAATGCTCTATTTCTTTGAGAAATGTAAGGTGAATCAGACAAGTTTGTCCAAGCACCTATTTCTTTTCGTCCTTTAACAAAAGCAGCATGCACTTTCTGAGCAAGGGCACTATGTTGCTGAACTTCGTCAAAAACTTCTGCAGCACCTTTAGCAAAAGCGTCATAAACTTTATCGTTAAACTTCTCAAGCTTAACTCCATTTTCGTTTACTAAACGATCTAATGCTGCTCCATTTTTTGCATTGTATTCCGCCATAGTAGTTGTATCAGCCCAATCACAAGCAGTCTTTATAATCAATTGATCTGACTTAGTTAGACTTGTGAACCAAGATTTATTTACACCACAACATAGAGTTGATCCTGGTTCGTGCATACCTGGATAATAATAATACTTGGCTGCTTCATAAAACTTAAAAGCCTCATCATTCCAAGGTCCTACCCATTCGGTAGCATCAATTGCACCAGACACAAGGTTTTCATATATTTGTCCACCTGGAAGTGAAATTGGAGAACCACCAAGTTTTCCAAGTACTTGTCCACCTAAACCAGGCATACGCATTTTTAAACCCTTAATATCATTAGCTGATCTAATTTTTTTGTTAAACCAACCACCCATTTGCACTCCAGTGTTACCAGCAGCAAAACTTTGTGTTCCAAAATCATCAGTCAATTCATCCCACAACTCTTGTCCACCAGCAAATTTTAACCACGCATTCATTTCAGCATATGTGAAACCAAATGGAACGGCAGTAAAATATCCAAATGCAGGGTGTTTTTTAACCCAGTAGTAATCAGCACCGTGATACATTTGAGAGTTACCTGATGCAACTTCGTCAAACGAGTCAAATGCTTTTACCCTTTCGTTAGCAGCATAATAAGTAACTTGAATTCTACCGTCACTCATATCGCTTAATCTTTGAGCAAGTCTTTGTGCACCAGTTCCTAGGCCTGGAAAATCTCTAGGCCAAGTAGCTACCATAGAAGCTTCTATTCTCTCTTTGGCAACAGCTGGAGCAGATAAAGATGATGCTGCAACAGCAGCAACACCCGTCGCAGCTGCAGTTTTAAAGAACTTTCTTCTTGAAGGTGATCTAGAAACCTTCAATGATTTTTTTTCTTTAATCATTACTTTCTCCTCTTCTTTGTTAATTAACTTTAAAGATTAAATTACAAATGTGCGTTTAAGTCTAGATTAAAATAACTGTAAGCTATTGTATTACAATCTGAGGTGGTAAATTTAGGAATTATTAAATTTATTTTTTATCAAAAAAGGCTTCGTATAACATCATCGATATCGCAAGTATCATCAATATGTAAACTGGTAATACATCAAAGAAACCTATCATCATAGATCTTGTAAGTGTTGTTGCTAAACCAACAAGAAAAAAGATTGCAAAAGAAAGTCCTATTAGTGTTACAAGTTTATTCATTAAATTTCTCACTTTCCTTTTCAAGCCAACTGGAAACTCCTAAGAAACGATTATCATCATATCTCTCTCCAATAACTTGAATTCCTAATGGTAAATTATTTTCACCCTGAAGTAAAGGAAGTGAAATACAAGGAGTTCCTAAATAAGACCAAACTTTATTGAAATCAGCTGATCCAGTGCTCTTAAGACCCTTTAGAGCAACGCCTGGACTGGATGGGGATAAAACCCCGTGATAGTCCTCAAATACTTCTTTATAAGAATCGTAGCTTCTTTTCATAAAATCTATTGCTTCAGCATATTCTTTTGCAGTATGTTTTCTTCCATTTGCAATTGCATTTTGCATAATTTTTGAAAGTTTCGATTTATAATTTTTATAATAATCACTAAAATTATTAGCTAGATCACTTTCATAAATTATTTGATGATATTTATGGATATCTTTAAAATAAGAAGGAGTATCATGAACTTCTATATTTTTTTTAAACGACTTTATAAAATATTCAAAAGCCTCCTTAGATTTTTTGTCAATTGATTTCCAAAATTCAGTTTTATAAAATATGAACTTAGGTTCATATAAAGGACCTTTTTTTACAGCATCAACCATATTATTCGAGGAATAATAAACAGTGGCAGGGTCATGGGAATCTTTTTTAATTAACTCTTTAACTAAATAAGCTATGTCCTCGACTGTTTTTCCAAAAACTCCTAAATGATCAAGTTTTTCGGAAGTCTTTAATACTCCGTTTCTAGAAATTAAGCCAAATGAAGGTTTGTATCCAACAACACCACAATAAGATGCTGGTCTGATTATTGAGCCACCTGTTTGTGATCCAATTGAAAGTGGAGCCATATAAGATGCAATTACTGCAGCAGATCCACTTGATGATCCTCCTGGTGTTCGTGAATAATCATGTGGGTTTTTTGTTTTAGAGGGATTTAAATATGCTAATTCTGTAGTAACTGTTTTACCCATCACAATAGCCCCTGAAGATGTTAATAAATCAATTATTTCTGCATTTTGTGAATAAGATTTTCCTTTTCTTATTGGCGTTCCACATTCTGTTGGCATATCTAAAGTACCAACAATATCCTTAACAGCTACAGGAATACCATGTAACGGTCCAGTTGGTTTTCCAGATTTTTTGTAAGCATCTGACTCTTTGGCTTTTTCCAATAACAATTCTTTGTCAAAAAAAGCCCAAGCATTTATATCTTTTTCAAACTTATTAACTCTCTCAATGTAAGCTTCACATATTTCGACAGAAGTAATTTGAGAATTTGAAATTTTATTTATTAATTCTTCAACAGAATAATTTACAATTTCATTCATTAAATTAGTTTGCAAATAATTGATCAGGTAACCACAGAGCTATACCTGGAAATAAATACATCAAAACCATTCCAAAAATAACTATCGCCAAGAATGGCATGATGCCTTTGAATACCTCAATTAATTCAACATTTTTAGATTGCACACCTTTTAAATAATAAGCCGACATGGCCATGGGGGGGGTTAAAAATGATGTTTGTAAATTTAACGCAATTAACATAGCAAAAAAATAAGGGTTTACTCCAAAAAATTCTACTAAAGGTAAAAATATTGGAACAAATATAATTAATATTTCAGTCCACTCTAATGGCCAGCCTAATAAGAAAATTATAATTTGTGTAATTACTAAAAATTGCCAAGGCTGTATATCCATTGATTTAAAAAAATGCTCAAATACTTCATGTCCTCCTAAATATGAAAATACTGACGCAAACGTCCAAGATCCAATAAACAACCACATAATCATTGCAGTAGTTTTTGCGGTTAGAAAGACAGACTCTTTAAAGTTTTTCCATTTTAGAGATTTATAAAAGAAAGATAAAACTAATGCTCCAAAAGCTCCAACACCGGCTGCTTCCGCAGGAGTAGCTAAACCAGCAAGAATACTTCCTAATACTAAAATAATTAATGAAAATAATGGTAAGAATGAAACCAAAACTTCTTTTAAGATCACTGATCTTGGAGGGATTTCTTCTTTAGGAGGCTTAGGTGCAACTGATGGATTAAAATAAGCCAAAATAATTGCATATAAAATATATAAACCCGCTAACATCAATCCAGGAAATATTGCTGCAGCAAATAATCTTAATGGGGATAACTGAGCAATTACTGCATAAACAATAAGCATAATACTAGGGGGAATTAAAATTCCTAAGCAACCTCCAGCACATATTACTCCTGATGCAAATTTTTTATCATAACCAGCCTTCACCATTGCAGGCCAAGCAAGCAAACCCATTAAGGTTACTACTGCTCCTATTATACCCGTTGCTGTAGAAAATAAAGTACAAGTAACAAGGGCAGCAACAGCCATCGAAGCTGGTAGCGAATGAGATGCAAGTCTTATGGCATAAAACAATCTTGCAACTATACCTGCTCTTTCAACTAAATAGCCCATAAATAAAAATAAAGGCACGGCGGTGAGGACATGGTTATCCATGACAGAATAGGTATTTGAAACAAATAAATTAAATATCCTATTATCTAATAGATGATCCATTCTTGACGGATCAAAATATGCGTAATACCCAAATCCTAGACCCATTGCCATTAAAGTAAATGCAATAGGAAATCCTAGTAATACAGCAAACAGAAATATCACCATCATTAAAATTGCAATTTCTGGATTTGTTAGACTAAACAACATCTATTTTTTCTTCCTCTTTAGATTTTCTCATTAAAATTTTCTCTGTTTCTTCTGCACCAGCATCTCTCTCTGGCCAATGTCCTGTTCTAATGCAAATAATTGCTCTAAAAACTTCACTAATTCCTTGGAGAGTAAGAAGTATCCCTGATAAAGGTATTAATGATTTTGCCATATAAATTTGAATTTGTGCTGGACTATTCCAACTTGTTTCTTTCACCATCCATGCCTTAGCTGCATATTCATATCCATAAAATGCAAGTGCAATCACCCCTGGAAAAAAGAAGATGAAATATAATATTAAATCAATCCATCCTTGAGCTTTAGTTGGGAACAACCTGTAAATAACATCCCCTCTAACGTGAGCCTCTGTTGCTAAAGTGTAAGCTCCAGCCATCATAAATATCGCTCCGTACATTTGTAAACTAAAATCAAAATTCCATAAAGTAGGAGCATTAAATGCGTAAGCCATGACGACCTCATAGCATGTTCCACCCATTAAAATTACTATGCACCATGAAAAGGCTTTACCCATTGATGAGCTAAGAGTGTCTGCAAATTTTATATAAGAGTACATATTTAACTAGCTTATCTTAATTTTCTTAATAAATTCAATTAAAAAAAAGGGGGCTTAAAAGCCCCCTTAATTTTTTATATATTTAAACCTTAGATTTTAACTTTCGCTAACGGACCAAACTCGTTTTCGTAAGCAAGTCTGTAGTTAGGTTGATTCATTAGTAAGTATTTCATTACTCTTTTCGCGTAAGCTTTTTGAGAATCAACAATCTTCTTAAAGAATGGATCTTTAGAAGAGAAATCACCTACAACTTTATCCCAACCTTTTAACTGCTCTGCTAAAATTGCATCTGAAGTTTGGTAAACGTTTACTTTATGCTCATTCATCAATTTAGATAAATCAGCTGAGTATCTTACCAAAGCTTTAAAGTAGTTAGCGGTATTTGCTGCATACGAAGCATTTTTTAATATTGCTTGGTTTGCAGGAGATAAGCTATTAAATGTTTTTTTGTTAATAGGTATTTCAAACATCTCCTGAGATTGGTGGAAAGATCCTAAGTGATAATGCTTAGAAACATCTTGCATACCAAATTGAGAGTCTGAAGTTGGGTTATTAAACTCTGCAGCTTCAATCAAACCAGTTTTCATAGCTGGCTGAATTTCACCACCTGGTAATTGTCTAACTACCATACCCATTGCAGTAAGAACGTTAGTTGCAAGACCAACTGTTCTATACTTCATACCTTTAACGTCACTTACTTTAGTTACGTTCTTTTTGAACCAACCAAATGGTTGAGCTGGCATAGGCATCGCAAAAACACCAACATAGTCATATCCAACTTTTGCTAATGTTTCTTCATACAATGCTCTTCCACCACCTTCTTCCATCCAAGCCATTACTTCTTGAGATGATAGACCGTAGGATGGGCCAGTTCCGAAAAGAGACGCGGCAGGATTTTTTCCATACCAATAAGCAGTAACCCAGTGTCCCATATCAAGAACACCGTCACTTACAGCTTGTCCAATTTCTCCAGTTTTTACAACTGCTCCAACAGGTTGAAGATCAATTTTTAAACTTCCACCTGACATGTCTCCGACCATTTTGGCATAGTCTCCGGCCATTTCAAAAAAGATGTTAGCACCTGATGGCCATGCTGCTTGCATCTTTAATGTTTGTGGAGCACCAAAAGCAACATTCGGCATTGCTACAGCTGTCGCTGCGGCTGCACCAGTTGCTGCTGCGGCTTTGAAGAACTTTCTTCTTGAAGGAGTTTTAGAACCCTTCAATGATTTTTTATTTTTAATCATTTCTTCTCCTCTAGTTAATTAACTGAGTTAAAGTAAAACATAGATTCACATTAGAGTCTTTCTAAAAAGAGGCACAGATTGTCACTATTTAAAGCTAATTAAATTTTTTTACAATCCTGAGTAGAAATTGACTTAAATCAATTTGTTATTTTGGTATACACAACATTTTTCGGGAGGAAAATGTAATTTTACCTTATCATTAGCAATTTCAATCTCTCTATTGATTTTTGACTTTATTGTTAGTTGACCCATTTTTGTTGTTAATAGTTTGAAGTTTCCAAAGTCTTCTATTTTTTGAATATTAACTTCTACCAAATTCTCACTTTCATCTTTTGCTACCTTTACAAATTCTGATCTAATTCCTAGTTTTATATTATTATTTTTCAATTTTGATAAATTTGTATTTGTTTTTATTATTGTATCGTTAATTTTTACACTATTGTCTGTATGTAATTGGGTTTCAAATAAATTCATTGCAGGAGAACCAATAAAATAGCCAACAAAAGTAGTTTTAGGTCTTTCAAATAAATCTTTGGGAAGCCCAACCTGAACTATTTCACCTTGGTCCATTACAATAATATTGTCAGCAAATGTCATCGCTTCATTTTGATCATGAGTAACATATACTAATGTTGTTTTATATTCTTCATTAATTTCTTTTAAATTTCTTCTCAATCTAAATTTTAAGTCTGGATCAATTACTGTTAATGGTTCATCCATTAATACAGCAGCTACATCTTCTCTCACTAATCCTCTTCCTAATGAAATGAGTTGTTTTTGATCTGCTGTGAGTTTCCTTGCGGGCATGTTGAGAAATGAAGAAAGATTTAATGTTTCAGATACAGATTGAACTCTCTCTTCAATTTTATTCTTTTCAAAATCTCGACATTTTAGTGGAAACGCTAAATTATCATATACTGACATCGTATTGTAAATTACTGGAAACTGAAATACTTGCGAAATATTTCTAGTTTCAGTTTTTTGGCTAGTTACATCTTCATTATCAAACAGTATCCTGCCTTGAGTAGGTTTTATTAAGCCTGATACAATATTTAACATAGTTGTTTTTCCACAACCAGATGGTCCAAGTATTGCGTAACGTTTACCATTTTCCCATGTCATCGAAAATGGATTTAGAGCATAAGTAGGTTCTAAATCTTTTGGATTATAAGTATGTGAGATATTTGATAGATCTATTTTAGCCATTCTTAATCCTGTATGGTGATGAAATTAATTTTCCATCTTCTGCAAAAACATAAAATTTATGAGAATTGAACACAACTTTTACTTTTTCATGAATTTTAAAATTCATAACTTCTTCAATCAATGCAATAACTTTTGTACTTCCTCTTTTTAAATGTAATAATGTTTCTGACCCACTAATTTCTGCTAACTCTATTTCAAATTCCTCACCGCTATTACTAAGCTTAATTTCTGAAGATCTAATTCCAAAATTATAATTTTTATTATCTAATTGAGATAAATGTTTTGGTAGTTTGATGTTGATATTTTCGAAAGTAATTTTACCATCAATTTTTAAGCCATTTATAATATTCATCGGAGGATCATTTGAAATTTCAGCAACTTTGAGGTTAATTGGATTTTCAAAAATATCTTTAGCTGGACCTGTTTGTAAAACTTTACCCTCATCAAGTACAATTACCTCTCCATTTAATTCCATAACTTCTTGTGGGTCAGTGGTTGAGTAAATTAAAATAGTCTCATTAGCCAATCCCTCATTAAATATGGTTTTAAATTCCTCTCTAAGTTGTTCACGAAGTTTATAATCAAGGTTAACAAGAGGTTCATCTAATAATAAGATTTTTGCTTTTTTCGCGAGTGATCTTGCTAATGCTACCCTTTGTTGCTGTCCTCCAGACAATTCTTGGATTTTTCTATTTTCAAAACCTACTAAACCAACCGTTTTTAAAGCATCCTCAACGTTCTTTTTTATATTTTCCTCATTTAATTTTCTCTGTTTTAGTGGAAATGAAATATTTTCATAAACACTCAAATGGGGGTAATTGATAAATTGCTGATAAACCATAGCAACATTTCTTTCCCATACTGGCACTTTGCTAAAATTTTTATCTTCAAAATTTATATTTCCACTATCCGGATTTAATAAACCAGCTATTGTCTTTAAAAGTGTTGTTTTGCCAGACAATGTACGTCCAAGAATAGTATAAAGTCTACCTTTTTCAAAATTAAAAGAAACATCATTAAGATGATACTGATCATCAGGTTTATAAGTTAAATGTTTTGCAACCAGGTTCATTATTTTAAGGCTCCTGATAAATTTCCTTTAGACAAATATCTTTCAACCACAAAAGCGACTATTATAAGTGGAGCCACAGATATTAAAGCAGATGCGGATAGACTCCACCAAGGCGTAATAGAAGAATTTAAAGCTACCACTTTAACTGGTAATAATTGCACTTCAGTAAAAGTTAAAATAAAAGCAAAAAAGAAGTCAATCCAACCAAATATTATACAAAACATACCAGCAACAATTAATCCAGGGATAGAGTTTGGTAAAACTACTTTATAAAAGGCTTGATAGGGATTACATCCATCAATAAGTGCAGTTTCATCTAACTCTTTTGGAACTCGGTTAAAAAAATCTACCATAATCCAAACTGCAATGGGCATTAAAAGAACTATATAAACTACTACTAGTCCTATCAAACTATCTAATAATCCTAATGTGCTTAAAAATATAAAGAAGGGAATTGATAAAACAATGGGCGGCATTATTCTTTGTGATATAAAGAAGAATGTAATATCGTTATTTCTGACAAAACCAGCTTTAAAAGTAAATCTTGATAAGGCATAAGCTGCCAAAGTTCCTAAAACTATACTTATTAAACTTGCTGTACAGGTTACAAAAAGACTATTAAAGTAAGGTTCAACAATATCCACCCCACCTCTTGCAGGTGATTTAATTAATACACGCCATCCTTCAAGTGTTGGTTCAAAATCTAACCAGGGAATGTAAGTAACCTTACTATTTACTGACTGGAAATCTTTAAAAGAAGTGGAGATAGCCCACAGAAAAGGAGCTACAATAAAAACTGTCCAGAGAATAATAAAAGTGTATTTTAAAAATTTGTATAGTTTTTCCATTATTCTTTAATCATTAATTTTGTTAAAACCTTTGCAATGATCGTTAAACTAATGATCATTATAACTAAATACGTAAAAGAAAGAGTTGCAGCATAACCCATTTGAAACTCCCTTAAGCCTTTTATATAAATATAAAAACTTGAAGTTTCTGTTGCTGTACCTGGTCCTCCAGAAGTTAATACAAAAACTGTATCCATTATCTTTGAAGCTTCAATTAATCTAATAATAATTGCCCCTATTGATATTGGTGCCATAAGTGGAAAGGTAACATATACAAACTTTCTAAAAGGACTTGCGCCATCTATTGCAGCGGCTAAAAAAGGTTCTTTTGGTAAAGACAATAAACCTGCAAGTAACAATAAAAACATAAATGGAGTCCACTGCCATACTTCAACAATAATTACAGTAAATTTAGCAATAACTGGATCACTGAGCCATAAAATAGGCTTTACTCCTAAGTTTCCCAAAAGATCATTTACAGGACCTAGAGACTCATGAAAAAAAGTTCTCCAAATTACTGTCATAATTACAGGAGTAGTCATCATAGGAATCAAAAATATGACTCTGAAGAATCTTTTAAATTTAATTTCTCTCCACACTATAAGTGCTAATGCAAAACCAATAATGTATTGAAGAATAACTGTGGTAACTGATAAAAAACTAAGTCTGAAAAAAGACTCCCAAAATCTAGGGTCATCAGTAAAAAGTCTTAAATAATTTGTAATTCCTATAAAATTCATTTCAGGTGTATAACTATTCCAGCCTGATAAACTTAATCTGATAGTAAAAATAATAGGAAAAATAAGTATTCCTATAAGCACAAATAAGCCAGGAAATAAAAAAACATACTTGTGCTTAAAATTCATAATTGCAATTTTTGGATTTTGTTAGTTGTGGCCGTCGTTATGACGGCCACAAAGTATTTTTTAAAGCTTGTTATCTTCCATTGCTACACCAACAGAGTAAGCTGCTCTTACATTATCTTTTCCTACTCTATTAAGTATATCTTCCCACTGCTTAGCAGCCTCGTCCAAAGCAGCTTGTGGTGATAACTGTCCAGCTAAAGCTTTTGCTGCAGCTGTAGCTAATGCAGCGTTAAACTCAAATGTACCCGGAACTCTCAAAGGGAAAACTCTATTTTTACTTTCCTCCATTTGAGCTAAGGTATCAACATATGATTGAGCAATATCTTTATCCCAACCAATTTGAGTCCAAACATCCGCTTTAAAGTCATCATTTCTAAATGGGTTAACTCCGAAACGACCAATACCTATATCGGCTTGGTGATTTGCTTCGTTTGCAAAGAAACATAAGTAATCAAAAGCCATTTCTTTTTCTTTACTTTTCTTAGCAACACCAACTGCCCATCCCCACACGAAGAAAGGAGCTTGGTTAAATCCTTCATCCCAAGAGTTAGTTGTTCTATTCCAAACTTTCATTGCGCCTGGTAATTGAGCGGCACCAACTTTATTGTTGATTGGGCTATCAGGTTGCATAGCAGCAACAAATGCATCATCCCATGAGAAACTAAACAAAGTTTGTCCTCCACCAAATGATCCAATTTCATCACCAAGACCAAAGTTTATTCCTCCTGGAGGAACATATTTAGTTGCTGCAACCCAGTCGGTTAAAGCTTCCACAAAACCTGGATTGTTAATCAATGGTTTCATAGTTTTTAAATCAAAGAAAAAACCACCTGGAGTTTTAGGATTTTTTGAGTAAGCGGCAGATCTTGAATAAAAAGCTGCATACATCAAGTCATCTTTTTTCATAACTTCTGCAGATCCATATTCTTTCTCGCCATCACCATCCCAGTCCCAACCATTAAAGTACGCAGCCATTTCTCCATACTCTTTCCATGTTTGTGGAACTCTTAACTCTTTACCAGTATCAGCTTTATATTTTTTTTGATACTTAGGATTGTCAATTACGTCTTTTCTATATTTTAAATAATGTCTGTCACCATCAACTGGAAACTGATACATAACACCATCCCAAGATGCTATACCAATGTGAGATGGAGTAACGTCTTGCATTTGTTTCATCTCAACATATTTTTTTGGAACTGGTTCTAAGTATCTTTTCCAATCATTAATAAAGTTTGAAAATCCAAAAACTATATCATATGGAGCTTGACCTGCTTGAAATGGAACCATAGCTTTTGCATACAAATCACCAGCAGGTGTATGTGTTACATCAACTTTTGCTCCTGTAAGTTTAGCAAATTGCTCAGCATGTAAAGCTGTTGGTTCTCCCATAACTGGAACAGCATGTGTATTTATTTTAAGTGTCTTACCTTTGTAATTTTTCTTAGACATAGACTCGTAAGAACACTCGCCTGGAATATCTCCAGTAGCCTTGATATGTGGAAACTGATCGCTCCACTTATCTGCATACGCGACTGGACTAAATACCAACAAAGCTGATATAAGAGCAGTTGCGCAAGTTTTTATTGTCTTCATCTTCCTTTCCTCTCTTTTGTTATTTATGGAACTAACACTGCACGACCTTTGACTTTTCCATCATTAAGATCATGTAGCGCTTTGTTAGCATCGTCTAATTTATATTCTTGCATGGACAACTTAACCTTTCCTCTGTCAGCTAACTCCATTAATTCATATAATTCAGACCACGTTCCTACTAAATTTCCAATTATGTTTCTTTCAGATATGATTACATCAACAGCGAGTATTTTTATTTCCTCACCATAACCAACTATGTAAAAGAAACCACCGTTAGCGGTCATATTAAGACCCATTGATGTTGAACCTTTTTCTCCTACAAAATCTATAACTGCTTCAGCACCAACACCTTTTGTTATTTCCTTAACTTTTTCAACCTCGTTTCCATCAATAATTACGCCATGATCTCCTCCGAGTTCCATTGCGTGTTTTAAAGCTTTTTCAGATTTTTCAACGATAATAATATCTGCTGCACACATTGCTTTTAAACATTGAATTGCGATATGCCCTAAACCTCCAGCACCTATCACCACACAACTTTGACCAGGAAGTAAGTGTCTTGTCGCTTTTTTAACAACTCTATAAGCTGTTAAGCCCGCATCAGAAAAAGGAGCCACGTCTTTGGGAGCTAAGACTTTTGGCAATTTAATCAAGTTTCTAACACTTGTTTTTAAAAGTTCTGAATATCCACCTTCTTTAATACTTAATCCCGGAAATGCACCTGCTGCTGCATGCATATCATTGCCTCTTCTACAATCTAAACAGGTTCCATCTGTTCCTGAAATTAAAGGGTGCAAAATTACTGGATCCCCTTTTTTAAATTCTGTTACATCTTTTCCGACATCTTCTATCCAGCCTGCATTTTCATGACCCATAACGCAAGGAAGTAATTTTCCATCCGGGTCTTGAATATGTTTCCACACACCTTCAATAATATGTAAATCTGTTCTGCAAACCCCAGCTGCACCAATTTTTACTATTACATCACTGGCTTTCTCTATTTTTGGATTTGGTAACTCTTCACCTGTGACCCAAACCTTTTCTTTCATATCTGGATCATACTTGTGCAAAACCTGTGCTTTCATTTCTTTTTCTCCCTATTTTTTTTTTAAAACCCTATTAAAAAATCGAAGTCCACTGGAGTCAATGGTGCTTTTAAGTGTTCAATAAGTTTACAAATACAACCTGTGGTTAGTTGTTGAATATCATATTTTTAATTATCTTTCAGAAATGAGCAATTTATCAGCAATAAACAATAAGTTTAAAAATATTTTAAAAAAAAGAGGAATGATGTCCTATAAAATGAGCAAAGATATTTCTGATAGTTGGTCTAGATGTATCACTAAAGGACTTAATCCATTTAAAGATCCAAGACAAAGCGTGGTATCCTCTATTCAATTAAAAGAGATCAAAGAAAAAAATGAATCTCTTAGAAAAATAGTTCTCCCAGAATTGGAGCTTTTATACTCACAAATTGCTGGAACTAATTTTATGGTCGCATATTCAGATGAGAATGGGTTAGTGCTTGATACAATATATGATAAAACTTGTCTTCAAACCGATGTAGGTAAGACTGTTATACCTGGATCAATTTGGGCTGAAAAAGTCTGTGGCACTAACGGTTTGGGATTATCTGTAGAATTAAAAAAACCAACAATAGTTTCTGGTAAAGAACATTTTTTTACAGCGCATGAAAATATATCTTGTTTCGCAAGTCCAATAATTAACTATGACGGTAAGACTATTGGAATTATAGACGCTTCAACTGACTATATGTCTAGAGAGCAACATACTCTAGCTTTAGTGAAACTAGCAACCAGAAGTATTGAAACAAAATTATTTTTAAAAAAGTTTGAGCATGAATTAATTTTATCCTTTCATCCTCGACAAGAATACTTATCAACCACAAGTGTTGGTTTATTGGCTGTCAATGGAGATGGACTAATTGTAGGTGCTAATAGTAATGCAAAAATTATGCTTAATGGATTAGTAGATCTTAAAAATGAAAATTTTAATAAAATTTTTACTAATTCATTTTCATCTATCGCATCAAATTTATTAAATAATAAAATATTAAAAATTACTGATCATTTAGGCTCATCTGTTTTTGTTGTCAAAAGTCAAATTTTTAAGGAAAATATATTTGTTGAAACAAAAAAAGGAAAAAAAGTGAGTACTTGTAAAAATTGTGAAGATACAAAAATCAAAAGAGAGAAATGTACTTTAATTAGATCAACTTTTGATGAAACAAATAATATTTCTGCAACTTCTAGAAAATTAGGTATTTCTAGAACAACAATTTACAAACACTTACAATAAATTTATTCAATCAATTGGGTAGTCCCAAGCATTACCACCTATAACTTTGGAAATAGCTGAAAAATCTTTAGTATCATTTCCATCTTTACAAAATTGGTCATAAATTTCTAAAGCCATTTTTCCTAATGGTGTTTCTGCATTCACACTCTTTGCACAATCATTTGCAAGTTTAAGATCTTTATTCATCATTCCTGCAGAGAAACCCGGACGATAATTATTATTTGAAGGCGTGCCATCAATTAAACCAGGCAAAGGTGGATAAACAGAAATTGGCCAACTATTACCTGATGCATTTTTCATAATTTCATGAACTTTTTTAATATCTATATTTAATCTTTTTGCTAACATTAATGACTCTGAAGCAGCAATCATTGCAATGCCTAGAGCCATGTTGTTACAAATCTTAGCACCGTTCCCACTACCTAAATTACCTGCATGAAATATATTTTTTCCCATGATTTTTAATAAAGGAAGTGCTTTTTCAAAAGCTTCTTTTGATCCACCAACCATTATATTTAAAGTTGCTTTTTGTGCTCCCATTACTCCACCACTAACTGGCGCATCAATCATTTCTATTCCTTTTTCTGAGGCTTTTTTTCCAATCTTGATAGAAGTTTGAATATCAATTGTAGAACAATCAATTAGCAAACAATTTTTTGAAACTTTACTTATTATTCCATAATCACCTAAATAAACTTCCTTGGAATGCTTACCCTCTGGAAGCATAGTGATAACCGTCTCAACATGATCTGTAATTAGATCATCTAAACTTTCCGCTGTTTCAAGATTTTTATCTTTTGCAATCCCAAGCATTTTTTTTGAGACATCAAAAACTTTTACAGATTTACCTGCCTTCATTAAATTTTCAGCCATTGGACAACCCATGTTGCCAACGCCAATGAAAGCTATCGATTGAGACATTTTAATTTACTTTATTAATACAGTTTCCTGTTCTAAAAAACTCATCTAGATTATCAATAGCTAAATTTCCCATTGCAATTCTTGTATCTTTCGTTGCACTCCCAAGATGAGGTAAAACAAAAGCACTTGGGATTTTTAAATAACCAGGATTTAAATTTGGTTCATTTTTATAGACATCTAATCCTGCCGCATAAATTTTTCTTCTATTCAATGCATCAATTAAAGCTTCATCATCAACTATATCACCTCTTGCAACATTAGTTATCACGGCACCTTTAGGAAAATACTCAACAGTCTCTTTATTTATTAAGTTCTCTGTTTCTTTTGTGGCTGGACAACAAATTGATAAAACATCTGAGACTGAAAAAAGACTTTTTATACTATCATGATATGTTGCACCTTGTTCTTTATCTTCACTTAATTTTGAACGATTATGGTAATGAATAACCATACCTAAAGACTTTGCAATTTTTGCAATTTTTTGGCCAATACGACCCATACCTAAAATTCCTAATCTTGTTCCTGTTAATTGTTTCCCAATTAAATAATCAGCAGACCACTTCCATCCACCTTCTTTTGCAGACTCTATTCCTTCGGAAGCTCTTCTACACGCTCCTAAAATTAGTAAAATTCCGATTTCTGCTGTAGCATCTGATAAAACTTCTGGTGTATTTGTTACTGCTATACCTTTATTTTTTGCTGCTTCTAAATCAATGTTTCCAAATCCAACTGCAAAATTTGAAATAATTTTTACAGAGTCTGGTAATTGATTAATTGTTTCTGCATCTAATTTTTCAGTTAGTGATGATAATATACCATCAAATCCTTCACTCATTTCAATTATTTTTTTTTGTGAATAAAGTTCATCATTAGTATTAAATTTAGCATCAAATAATTTAGATGCTTTATCTTCACTTTCTCTAATTAAACGTCTTGTAATTAAAACCTTTTTCATAATTGTTATTTTAATATTTCAGGTTTTGGTCCACCTGTGTACCAATCTAAAACTTCAATTGTATGTAATATTGGAACTTTAGTACCATGAGCGATTTGGGTAATACAACCAATATTTCCAGTAGAAATAAAATCTGGATTTAAACTTTCAATATTATTGACTTTTTTCTTCAATAATTGTTTTGCAATTTTTGATTGCAATATGTTGTAAGTACCAGCTGATCCACAACATATATGTCCTTCAGGAATTTCCATAATTTCATTATTAGTTTTCTCAAGTAACGAAACAGGCTGAGAATGAACTTTTTGGCCATGCTGCATTGAACACGCAGAGTGATATGCTACTTTATATTTTTTTCCTTTATCTTTAATATCAAGTTTTAAACTTTCAAATATATATTCCGATATGTCTTTTGTAAGCTCTGATATTACTTTTGCTTTTTTACTCAGTTCTTTGTCCTCACGAAAAATAAATCCATAATCTTTCATTGTTGTTCCGCAACCTGATGTATTTGATAAAATTGCATCTAAATTTCCCTTTTGATGCTCCTCATACCAAGTGTTTATATTGTTCTTAAAATCTTGATGTGCATCCTCCTCTTTTCCAAGATGATGATTTAAAGATCCGCAACAACGAATTTTTTTTGGAACAACTACTTCTACGCCATGTCTGTTTAATAACCTAATTGTTGCTTCATTAATTTGAGGAGATATTTCTTTTTGTACACATCCTGTTAAAAGAGCAACTCTAGCAATTCTTTTTTTAGTAGAGGATTTGTAAACTTCTTTAATTGATAAGCTTTTTTTAGGAAATTTTGTAGGCATTAACTCAATCATGTCCTTAATTTTTGAAGGCATTAAGAATTTAAATGGCTTCGATAATTTTACTAATAAACTTGATAATCTAAAAATTTTTGTATTTGGAAGAGTAATAGATAAAAAATACCTTATTAGCTTATCAAAGAGAGATCTTTGATAATTTTTTTCGATATATTTTTTTCCATGGTCAATTATGTGCATATAATTTACACCCGCTGGGCAAGTCGTCATACAACTATAACATGAGAGACATCGATCGATATGCTTTACAACTTTTTCAGTTGGCTTCCGATTATTTTCTAACATATCTTTAATGAGATAGATACGTCCTCTAGGTCCATCTAGCTCATCACCCAAAAGTTGATGAGTAGGACATGTAGCATTACACATTCCACAATGCACACACTTTTTAAAAACTTTTTCGTTAGCAAAATTATCTGGATCTCTAAGCTGTTCTTTAGTAAATTTTGTTTGCATTAAACACCTCTATACATTTTACCTGGGTTTAAAATTCTTTTTGGATCAAAACTTTGTTTTACTTTTTCAGAAATCATCAAACGTACTTTATCAACGGTAAAAATAGATTCACCATAATCATATTCGGATGAAGTTTTAATTACTGTCAAATAACCTCCAAAATCGTTTGCCATTTTTTTTAAATCTTTAATCTTTTCCTCTTTTTTACTATTAACTTCAATCCAGAATAACGACCCACACCAGTCAATAAAATAATTATGGTTATTTTCCAAATATTTGGATAATTTTGAACCATTCGCTGGCGGTATCACCATTCGTATTAAATTGTGTTCGGTCTTTTCGAAGACCTCTAAATTATTTATTTTTTTCCAAAATGGTTCTGATTGATAAACATCAAGGGTAGAAATATCTGAATTGTTTAATTCAAGTTCTTTCTTTAAGTTATTAATTTTTTCCTCAATTGAAATTTTATCCCCCTCAACTCTAAACGCTACAAACGAAACTTTTGATTTAAGATCATTAAACTTAAAAACATTATTTCTTTTAGCTGAAAATTCTTTATCATTTGATTGCTCTGGAATAAAGACAGCACCAGAAATTTCACTACTTGAACTAGATAATTTATTAAACAAATCATAAATTTGTTCAAAATTATTAGGATAAATTATTACAGTTTTCGAAGAGTCTTTTTTAGGTAAAACCTTTAATGTAATTTCAGTCAAAGCAACAAGTGTACCAAACGAACCAGCTATAAGTTTTGATAAATCATAACCCGTAACATTTTTAACGACAGTGCCTCCTGATTTAATTATATCTCCTTTTCCATTCACTCCCTTAAAACCTAGAACATGATCTCGAACACTTCCAACTTTAAATCTTCGTGAGCCTGCATAATTACATGATAAGTATCCTGCTATTGTTCCTTTATTTGATTTGCCATCTTTAATATACCCGAAGTCTATTGGTTCAAAAGCTAGCTCCTGACTATTTTCACTTAAAACCTTCTCGATTTCATTAATTGGTGTGCAGGCTTTTATTTTAATATACAATTCTTCAGGTCTATAGTCGATGATACCTGAAATTTTAGACAAAGAAGTAGTGTTAGCCGATTGAGTTTTGTTTCCAATAAAACTTTTTGAATTGTTACCGATAATTTCCGTTGGAGAATCTTGTTTATATAGTTCCCGAATTAAATCTGAAACTTCAACCTCATCCTTGGGGTAATAGACGTTATTAGAATCTTGGAAGATCTGGGAATTTATCTTTATTTTTGTGGACATGAACCCTTCCTTCCTCTGCACATTTTCTAAGTATAGGATAAACTTTTCCAGGATTTAATAGATTTTTTTCGTCTAATGATTTTTTAATACTCAGTTGTTGTTGTATGTCGTTATCATTAAACATTTCACACATAAGTTCTCTTTTTTCTATACCAACACCATGCTCACCTGTAATCACTCCACCAAGTCTTACACATGTTTTTAATATCTCAGAACCAAATTCCTCAGTTTTTCTAAGTTGTTCTTTATCATTTCCATCAAACATAATAAGTGGATGTAAATTGCCATCACCTGCATGAAAACAATTTGCAACCGGTAATCCATATTTTTCTGATAATTTTTTAATTTCTAATAATGCTTCAGCGAGCTTACCTCTTGGAATAGATCCATCCATACAATAATAATCAGGGGCCATAGCTCCACAGGCTGGGAAAGCAGCTTTTCTTCCGGCCCAGAAAGAAAGTCTTTCTTTCTCACTATTACTAAGTTTAAGACTAGAACAATTATTTTTTTTACAGATAGCCTCTACTTTTCTAATTAATTCATTAACCTCTGACTCTGTTCCATCAAGTTCTACTATTAATAATAATTCCGCATCTCTTGGATATCCTGCTTTACTAAAATTATCTGTTGCCTCAATTAAAGCTTTATCCATTATTTCCATTCCTGCTGGCACTATCCCACTTGAAATAATTTCTGAAGCAGCATCTCCTCCTTCTTTTATAGATGGAAAGCCTATTAAAGCTGCTCTGACCACATCAGGTGTTTTCAAAATTTTAACTGTGACTTCGGTGACAACTCCCAATAAACCTTCTGAACCACAAATTAAACCCATAAGATCATATCCCTCTTGATCAAAAGACTTTCCTCCAAATCTACAAATGGTTCCATCCATCATTACCATCTGTACACCAAGAATATTATTTGTAGTCGTTCCATACTTTAGTGAATGAACTCCACCAGAATTTTCAGCAACATTCCCTCCTATAGAACATGCTAATTGGCTAGAAGGATCTGGCGCATAATAAAACCCTTTTTGTTGGACAGCATGAGTAATTCCAAGATTTGTTACTCCAGGCTGTGTTACTACACATTTATTTTTATAATCAATTTCAAGTATTTTATTAAATTTTCCTAAACCAAGAAGAATAGCATCTTGAAGGGGTAATGCACCTCCAGATAAACCTGTACCTGCGCCTCTTGGAACTACTTTTATGTTCTGACTATAACAATATTTTAATATCTCACTTACCTCATCAGTATTTTCTGGAAGTACTACTGCTAAAGGTGTTTGTGTATAAACTGACAGAGCATCAGTTTCATAAGGTCTCAATTCGTCAGCTTCACTTAGAACATTTTCTTTATCTGTTAACTTTGAAAGATTTTTTACTATCTCACTTTTTCTATTTAAAATAGAGTTATCAATTTTTGGTAAAGCTAATTCAGACATAGCTTAACCTAACATTTTTTTGATATTTTCCAATGCGTTAGAAATGTTATCTCTTGAAGCAGCAAAGCTAAATCTAACATAATCTTTGCATGTTTTTCCAAAAGCTGTTCCCGGAACAATTGCAACACCGGCTTCATGCATTGCTCTTTTACAAAATTCTGATCCGTCCATACCCGTCCCAATAACTTTAGGGAATGCATAAAACGCTCCACCAGGTAAACTACACTCTACACCTGGTAAACTATTTAAGCCTTCATGAATTAATTTTCTTCTCAAAGTAAATTTTTCCATCATCTCGTCAATTGAGTCATCAGGTCCATCCAAAGCAGCAATGCCTGCGAATTGAGCGGCAGCATTTACACATGAGACACTATTGATTAATAATTTATTAACATGCTCAACTAAATTTTCTGGCCAAAAACTCCAACCAAGTCTCCAACCTGTCATTGAGTAAGCTTTACTCCAACCCTCTAAAACAATTAATCTTTCTCTTAATTCAGGATAATTAAAGAATGTTGGCATTTCCTTATCGTCGAAAATTTGTCTACTATAAATTTCATCACTTAAAATAGTCACATGAGAATGTTTTTTTAAACCTTCAGCCAATTTGTCTATTTCTGATTTTTCTACAAAACTTCCAGTAGGGTTATTTGGATTTATTAAAATTAATAATCTAGTTTTATCAGTAATCAGAGATAAAATTTTATCTGCGCTAAACTTTAAATCTTTATCTTCAGTTAGATCGTAAGGTACTGCAGTAGAACCAGTATAATTAATCATTGATTCATAAATAGGGAAAGCTGGAGTTGGATGAATTATCTCTGCTCCTGGCTCACCAAAACACTGAATTGCATAATGCATTGTTGGTTTACCACCTGGCATAATAATAATTCTTTCAGGATCTACATCTGCACTATATCTTTTCTTTATCCATCTAGTAACTGACTGTCTACATTCTAAAATTCCGTTTGAAAGCACATATCCGTGATGACCATCATCTAAAGCTTTTTTTGCTGCTTCAACAACGTGCTTTGGAGTTTTGAAATCAGGTTGACCCAATCCTAAGTGGATCATAGGTTTACCTTGGGCTTCAAGTTTTTTTGCTTCAGCTAAAACAGAAAAAGCACTTTCAGTACCAAGCCTATTTAATGATTTTGCAAGTTCCATAATAAATTTAAATTTAAAGTCGCCAAACTAAACGAAAATTAGTTTTTTGTCTATTTAGTTTAAAAATTTAATTATTCAAATAAATGGTAAAAATTCTTATCTTTTAGTCTCTATATATTATTTTTGACGCATCAAGGTCTTTAACAGACTTACAACCCATTAAAATCATATTTCTTCTAATTTCTTTTTGCATGTTTTCTAAAAGTCTTTCAACACCTTTTTGTCCGCCTGCGCCTAAACTAAAAAGAAATGCCTTTCCAAAACTACATGCTGTTGCTCCTGCTGCTAAAGCTTTAAGGACATGTGTTCCTCTTCTTACACCACCATCAAGAATAATTTCTAATTTATCACCAACTGCATCTGAAATTGCTTTAACTTGATCAAATGGAGATCTTGATCCATCAAGTTGTCTTCCTCCATGGTTTGAAATCATAATTGCTGTGCAACCAATATCAATTGCTCTTTTAGCATCTTCAACTGACATTACACCTTTTAAAGCCATAGGCTTGTTCCATTTTTTTATACAGTATTCTGCATCTTTCCAATTCATTGCTGGGTCATACTGTTCATTAATATAATCCATAACTGATTTTGCAATATTGGTACCTTTATCAGTTTTATTTTTAATGTTTGCTAATTCAAATTTTTTATTTGTAAAGTATTTGAAAACCCATCCTGGTCTCATTGCAAAACTCAATAAACTATCCAAAGTAAATTTAGGTGGTGTCGTAAATCCAGTTCTATGATCTCTTTCTCTATTTCCAGCAACAAGTGTATCAACAGTAATACACATTCCGTCAAAATTAGCTCTACTGCATCTTTCAATCAAATCATCAGTAATTGATTTGTCTTTGTGAATATAGAGTTGAAAAAGTTTTGGCCCACTTGAAACATTAGCAACCTCTTCAATTGAAAAAGATGCCATTGTGGACATGCTATAAATTGTATCAAACTTATCTGCAGCTCTAGCAGAAGCTTTGTCCCCTTCTGGGTCATACAAACTTTGCATCGCGGTAGGAGATAAAAATAATGGCATACTAATTTTTCTACCAAAGACAGTGGTAGATAAATCTGGCTCACCAACACTATTGAGAATATTGGGAATTAAATCACAATCATTAAAAGCATCTGTATTTCTATTTAATGTAACTTCATCATCTGCTCCACCATCTATATAATGAAAAATAGGAGCTGGTAATTTCTTTTTAGCTAACTTTCGAAAATCATCAAAATTATAACAATCACTAATATTCATGGGTTGTATTTATTAAAAGTTTTTAAAGAAATTAAACATATAACTATTTGCCCCAGGATTTTTATCTCCTAGACTTGCGTTAGATATATGATTATAGGAAAAACCTAATTCACTTGTTTTTGAAAGATCAAGTGAAATTTGCAGTTCACTTTTAAATTCAATTAAATGGCCTAAATCTTTACCATCTCCCTCATGATAAATTCCTGGAGTAAAGCTGGGTGTTAAATTTAATGGGCCTAATTTATATTGTGCTTGAACACCTGTATAAAAATATCCTGCATTATCAGCTGTAAATAAAAATCCAGTTATAGGAGAAATATTTCCTAGAAAGGTATCTCTATTTAAATTTTCATTTTGATGTTGAAAACCAATTAAGGTTGATCTTTTTCCATCATCACTAAAATCAAACATTCCTGTGTAAACACTAAATTCTGTATTTTGATTTTTTAGAACTTTTTCATCTGCAATCGAAGAAAATGAAAATATAATCATTAACAGATTAATTAAAAGTTTTTTTAAATTCATCACTAATTAATTTATTTTTTAACTATAAAGCTTTTATAGATTATTGCACCTCCGATTAAAAATATCAATATTGGCAATAACCAAAGAATATATGTGTTTTTGTTTAAACCGGGATCGTAAAGTATCCATTCTCCATATTTATTTTTAAAATATTCATAAATTTGATCTTCGGAAAGACCTTCTTGAAGCTTTTTATCAACTACAATTTTTAAACTGTTTGCAAATTCTGAGTCTGAATCATAAACCGATTGACCTTGACATATAAGACACCGTAAATTTTTTGTTATTTGATTTCTTTTATCGTTTTCCTCAGCATTAACACTAATAGATGAAATTGATAATATAAAAATTAAAACAAATCTTAGAAATTTCATTTTATAAATAATTTGATTTCATCAACTAATTCTTGGTTAAGAGGTCCAATATATTTTTTAATAATTTCATCATTATAAATTAAAAATGACTCCGGAACACCATAAGCTCCCCACTCAATTGAAATTGTACCATCTAAATCAATAAAAATTTCTTTATATGGGTTTCCTAGTTCTTTTAAAAAATTTTCCGCATTTTTAAAATTATCTTTATAATTCATCCCAATAATATTTAATTTATTATCTAAATTTAAATTCATCAAAAAAGCATGCTCTTGTCGACATGGTACACACCAAGATGACCAAATATTTAATAAATAAACCTTATCTAACTCAAAAATACTTGATGATTTTACATTTTCTCCAGAAAAAAATTCTTTAGTATTAAACACTGGTATCTTTTTTTTTGTATTTACATCTGGAGTGTATATTTTTGAGTCTTCTAAACCTTTGTAAAAAATAAAAAATATTATTCCAAAAATAATAATAACTGAAAAAGGTAATATTTTATTTTTCATGATCTTTTTTGTAAAAAGCTAACAATACCTCCAAAAGATACTAGAATTACTGATAACCAGATCCATAACATAAGTGGTTTAACTTGATATCTTACGTTAAAAAAATCTTGATTTTGAACCAGATTAATTACAATAAATTTATCTGACATAAGTGTTGTTTTAATATCAGCTTCACTTGTGGCAATGACGGGTTGATTATAAATTCTCAGCTCTGGAGAAAATCTATCCTCTTCACCATTTAAATTACTTATAGAAAAATTCGCAACAATAGCATTATAATTTTGTTCTTTTTTCTGAACAACACTCTCAAAAACTATCTTGGTTTTTGAATTTTCAAAAGTTTCACCAACCTTAAGATTCGTTATAATTTCAGTAGCAAATAAATTGTTAAACAAAATACTTAAAATTAATAAACTAAATCCAAAATGAGCAATATTTTGTGAAATATTTTTATATTTTTTTGCAAAAAAATCTCTCAAGGTAATAAAAAATAAATACAGCGCGCTCGATATCAAAATTGTATTTATTAAAATATTTTGATTAAAATTTTTTATTACTAAAAATGCTAATGAAATTGAGATAATCAAAAAAGAAATTAAATATATTTTGTCTTCTAGTTGAGATTTGATCCATTTTAATTTTGGACCAATCGCCATCATAAATAAAAATGGAATTAAAAATGGAATAATTAATTTATGATAAAATGGTGGTCCTACAGATATTTTTTGAGAAGAAATTACATCTAAAAAAATTGGATAAACAGTACCTATTAATACAACTGATAAAAAATACATCATAAACCAATTATTAATTAATATTGAGGTTTCTTTGCTAAGCCAAAAAAAACTATAAGATTTTCTGTCATTATCTTTATGAAAAAAGAAAAAAATTAAAATAGATAAAAAAATTAAAATGAATAAAAAAACAAGAATAAATAGACCCCTTTCAGGATCATTAGCAAATGTATGAACTGAGTTTAATATTCCTGATCTTACTAAAAATGTTCCACACATACTTAATGTAAATGTTGCAATAGAAAGAATTATTACCCATGAAGTTAAAATAGATTTTTTCTCTAATACTAAAATACAATGTAAAAGAGTGGTTAATGCGAGCCACGGCATTAGGGAAACATTCTCAACTGGATCCCAAAACCAAAAACCTCCCCAACCTAATTCGTAATAGGCCCAAATTGATCCAAGCAATATTCCTAAAGTTAAAAATATCCAAGAGATTAATATCCATTCTTTTATGTGTGATGCCCAACTAGTAGAAATAATTTTTAAACTTGTTGCTGCCAAAACAGATGAAAAAATAATTGAGGACCCAACATAGCCTAAGTATAAAATAGGTGGGTGAATTGCTAAAGCCGGATCTTGTAAAATTGGGTTCAATCCAAGACCTTCAGTAGGTATTGGAAAAATATAATTAAATGGATTTGATGTTTTGATTAAAAATAAAAAGAATCCAATTATTATTATTTGTTGAAAAACTAAAGTTAAAATTTTATATTTTATTGGTTGATTTTTGGTCCTTAATAAAAATAAGAAAATAAATAAAGTTAAAACGAGTAACCATAATAATAAACTACCTTCATGATTCCCCCAGGTTCCACTTACTTTGTAAAATAATGGTTTGGTAGTGTGCGAATTATTAAATACTGTTTCATTACTAAAATCTGAAACAACAAAAGAAAAAATCAAACATAAAAAACTAATGAAAACAAAAAATAATTGTAGAAATGTAAATGATAATATTTTGATATCTAATATGTTTGAGTTATTAAAATTTTTATATGAAAAATAAAATAACGATAATCCAATAATTAATCCTATTATTAATGAATAATATCCAACAAGACTATAGATCAATTTATTTATCTCCTAATGCTTCTTTTACTTCAGGAGGCATATAATTTTCATCATGCTTTGCTAAAATTTTTGTTGCCGAGAAAAAGTTTCTATCTTTTAAAAAACCTTCTGCAACAACCCCTTTTCCCTCAGCAAATAAATTTGGTACTGCTCCCGTGTAAGTAACATTTATTTCATTTTTAAAGTCTGTAATTATAAAGATAACTTCATTTGAATTTATGGAAATAGAGTTTTTTTTAACCATTCCTCCAACTCTAATCTTACTTTTGTCTATTTCAGAGAGTGATTTTATTTCAGAAGGTGATTGAAAATATACAACGTTTTCCTCTAAAGATTTTAAAACCATAAATGTTGTTAAAATTAAGGTAATTAAGATTATTACTACTAACAAAAATCTTAACTTAACTTTTCGACCATACATGGTTTAAAAGTTAATTATTTGTTGCGCTTGATAATATTTCTTTATTAATTCTTTGTGATTTTGCAGAATTAGCTTGCTCAGAAGTTAGTGATCCAAATTTAGCAACAAATTTTTTTTGTTCTTTAACAAATTGCATTTTAGTTACTAAATATAAACCTAGGAAACTAAATAAGGTAAAGCTGAAAGCAGATAAGACATACGCTGCATATCCATTCATAAAGAGTAATTCATTTATCATAATCTATCTAAGCCTTTATTTTTAATTTTTATCAGTTCTGTATTATATTTCATTAAGAAAATTAACAATGAAAAAAGAGCAAATGCCGCAGTCATTATCAATAGTGGGTAAAGCATTGATGAATGAATTGAGCTTTTTGACAAAATATTAATGGATGCTGGTTGATGGAGTGTATTCCACCAGTCAACTGAGTATTTTATTATTGGAACATTAATAATTCCTAAAATAGTTATAAAAGTTGAGATCTTGTAGACTTTTTCTTCCTTATCATAAATTCTCCATACGATTAAATACATTGCATAAAACAATGCTAAAATTAACATTGAAGTTATTCTTGCATCCCAGGCCCACCATGTTCCCCAAGTTGGTTTTCCCCATATTGATCCTGTAACTAAAGCAATAATATTAAAAACAAATCCCGAGGGAGCTAAACTTTTAGAAATTAAAAAAAAGTTTTTATTTTTAAATACAAAACCACAAATAGATAACAAAGTCATAGAAGAAAATATTCCAAGTGAAATCCAGGCAGCAGGAACATGAACATACATAATCCTAACTGCATCACTTTGTTTATAATCCTCAGGAGAAATGACTAATGCTTCGACTAAGCCAACAGTTAATACGACAACAAACAAAAATAACACGTACCTAGGTGCTCTTGACGTGATTTTGAAAATCTTATTAGGTTCAAAAAGTTTAAACATATTTAAATTAGAATTTTTTTTTTTGATTTCTAATATGAATCAGTTTTCTGATCAAGAATGCAGAGGGGAGGTAATAAGATTGAAATTAACGTTTAACACTCTTGACCAGAATATTACCTAAATATAGCTAATTTGTATGGCTTAGATTTGAGCTAAATGTGGTCGAATGATGGTTGCTTTAAAATGATGGTTGCTTTAATTAGAAAGCTTGAAATAACTAGAGCCTTTTTTTCCTGAAAATATCTCTTCAATTAAAGGGTGTTTTATTGGTTCATCAGAGTCATCCATCAGCAAGTTTTGCTCTGAAACATAAGCTTCATAAGTTATCTCATCATTTTCTGCTAATAAGTGATAAAATGGTTGATCTTTTCTTGGTCTCACATTTTTTGGAATAGATTGATACCACTCTTCAGAATTATTAAATTCAAAATCAACATCATAAATTACACCTCTAAATTCAAAGTGTTTATGCTTTACGATATCTCCAATTGAAAATTTGGCTTTTTGAACTGGCATTGATCTTAGTATGGGTATTTAGAAATAAAAATCAATGCTTAAAATATAAATGTTTTGTGATGTGGCAAATATGTTAATATCTTTTAAGTGAATAAATCCTTTTTAAAATTTGTTACTGATTTCGGTCCTTTAGCAATATTTTTTTTCTATTATTATAATAGTGGTAAAAATTTATCAGTTGCAATACCACCACTGATAGTTGCAACTTTAGTTGCATTAGCAGTTGTTTGGTTTTTTGAAAAAAAAATTCCTCCGATGCCTTTAGTGAGCGGAATTTTAATTACTTTTTTTGGTGGATTAACTATCTACTTTAATGATCCTATATTTATTTATGTAAAGCCAACCATTATCAATATTATGTTTGCTCTTGCATTATTTTTTGGGAAATATTTTACAAATGAACCTATTCTTAAAAAAATTATGGGTAAATCTATTCCTTTAACTGATATTGGATGGGAAATTCTCAATAAACGGTGGATGTATTTTTTCTTTGGTCTTGCTTTATTAAATGAAATTGTATGGAGAACTCAAACAGAAGAGTTTTGGGTCAATTTTAAAGTATGGGGAATGCTTCCAATAACAATAATATTTACAGGGTTTCAGATACCATTAATAAATAAACATAAGATTGATGCGCAGTAATTTAAAATTAGTAGTAAATAATCCTGATAATAAAATAGATGAAAAACATTTTTTTGAAAAAGATGAGCTAAAAATTATATTAGACTTATATGCTAAAATGGTTTCAGAAGGTTCTTGGAAAGATTACGGTTTAAGTATTTCAAGCAAACAAGTGGGGTTTAGTGTTTTCAGAAATGCTACTGAAAATGCCCTTTATAAAATTTGTAAAAATTTTAAGCCTAAAAATAAAAATCTTAAATATTTAATTACTGACACAAGCGGTCAAATACTAAAAAATTCTTACGACCTTAAAATTTTATTAAAAAATACCAATTGGAAGAAACTTAAAAAATAAATCTATCTTCTTTGACCAAATAGTCTTAGCAACATTATAAATAGATTGATAAAATCAAGATATAAAGTTAAAGCGCCCATCACAGCTTTCTTGCCCATTAACTCACCTGAGTCCGACGCAACATACATATTTTTGATTTTCTGGGTGTCATACGCTGTTAAACCAACAAATATTAAAACACCTAAAATTGAAATCACAAAATACATCATAGAAGATTTCATAAAGATATTAACAATTGAAGCTATAATTATTCCAATTAGACCCATCATTAAAAAAGATCCAAACTTTGTAAGATCTCTTTTAGTTGTGTATCCATAAATACTCATCGCTCCAAATGTTGCAGATGTAATGAAGAATACTCTAGTTACACTCATTCCAGTGTAAACTAATAATATTGAAGATAATGATAGACCCATCAAAGCTGCAAAAACCCAAAACGTAGTTTGTGCTTTTGATGCACTCATCTTATTAATTCCAAAACTCATGTAAAAAACGATACCTAGAGGCGCTAACATTACAAGCCATTTTAGACCTGATAAATAAATTGCATTCCCCATCTGTGTTAGACCAACGATCGAACCTGCATCATTAGTAACAACAGACATTTTAAATGTTAATAGTGCTACTATTCCAGTTAGCAATATACCTGTTGCCATGTAGTTATAAACTTTTAGCATGTAGGCTCTTAAGCCTTCATCCATTACAGCGGCCGATTGTTGTGCTGCTTTAGCTCTATTTAGTATTCCGTTTTTATCAAATTCCATAATAAGTAATATATATATTCTTTTACTAATTATTCAAGATACCTTAAAAGATTAACAAAAATTTAACTTAATATTTCTAATGAATTACAAAAATTTAGGTAATACTAATATTAAAGTAAGTACAATTTGTCTCGGTACTATGACTTGGGGAGAACAAAATACTGAACTTGAGGCATTTGAACAAATGAATTTTTCATTAGATCAAGGAGTAAACTTTTGGGACACTGCTGAATTATATGCAGTACCTCCTAAAAAAGAAACCTACGGTGATACAGAAGAAATTATTGGAAACTGGTTTGAAAAAACAAAAAAAAGAGACAAAGTCATTCTTGCAACAAAAGTTGCTGGTCCAGCAAGAGCTTATTTAAGAAGTGGAGAAAATAGTTTTACAGGTCCAAACTTAGAATCTGCTTTAAATGACAGTCTTAGAAGACTTAAAACTGATTATATAGATTTATATCAACTTCATTGGCCAGAAAGAAATGTAAATAATTTTGGAAGACTCGGTTATATTCATAAGGAAAATGAATGGAATAAATTTGAAGATGTTCTTGCAGAGTTAAATAAATATATTGATCAAGGAAAAATTAGATACGTTGGTTTATCAAATGAGACCCCTTGGGGAGTTTTAAATTATCTTCAGTTATCCAAAGATAAAAAGTTGCCAAGAATGATGTCAATCCAAAATCCTTATAGTTTATTAAACAGATCTTACGAAGTTGGACTAGCTGAAGTTTCTATAAGAGAAAACATTGGCTGCTTAGCTTACTCACCATTAGCAAGTGGATATTTAAGTGGAAAGTATAGAAATAAGAATTTCCCCAAAGGATCAAGAATGGAGAGAGATTTCGATTTCTGGACAAGGTATAGAAAGCCAAATACTGAGGATGCCGTTGAACATTATTATAAAATTAGTGAAAAGTTTGGTCTAGATATGAGTCAGATGGCGATAAAATTTTGTGAAATCCAAGACTTTATGACTAGTGTAATAATTGGAGCAACTACAATGGAGCAGTTGAAAACAAATATAGAAAGTGTAAATGTAAACTTATCTGATGATGTCATTAAAGAAATTAACCACGTGCAAACAATTTATCCAAATCCATGTCCATAATTAAAAAAATTACAATATTATTAGGAATATTTTTTATAAGTGGTGTTGTACAAGTTTCAGCTCAGGAAATTAAAAAAATTGGTAAATATAAAGATTGGGAGGCAATGGTCGTTATGGATACTGACGGTAAAGTATGCTTTGCGCAATCTTTACCTATTTTGCAAGCACCCAAAACTAATAAAAGAGATGCAAAATTGTTTGTAGCATTTAGACCAAACGACAATATAAAAAATGAAGTAAGTGTTACCCCGGGTTATGAATTCAACAAAAATAATTCTGTAACAGCTGCTTCAGGTAAGAATAAATTTAAATTTGATATTAAAGAACAAGGTTTTGCGTGGATTGCAGACAACAAAATCGAATTAAAAATGATCAAACAAATGAGAAAAGGATCTAGAATTATGATCACTGGATACAATCAACAAGGTTCTCAAACAATTGATCATTACTCATTATTAGGATTTACTAAAGCTTATAACGCTTCAAGAAAAGCTTGTAGTTAATTCAATGAAATCAAAAAAGAAAATTGTTCTAGCTTATTCTGGAGGTCTTGATACTTCTATAATTTTAAAATGGCTTCAAGAAAATTATGATGCAGATGTAATTTGTTATACTGCAGATGTTGGACAAGAAATTAATAGAAAAAAAATTATAACAAATGCAAAAAAATTTGGTGTTAAAAATGTAATTATTAAAGATCTAAAAGATATTTTTGTTAAGGATTATGTTTATCCCATGATCAGAGGACACGCGATCTATGAGGGTGTTTATTTATTAGGGACATCAATAGCAAGACCTCTTATTGCAAAAGATCAAATAAGAGTAGCTAAAAAATTTAAAGCCTATGCAGTTTCACATGGAGCAACTGGTAAAGGCAATGATCAAGTTAGATTTGAATTAGGCTATCATTATTTTGGACCTAAAATTAAAATTATAGCTCCGTGGAGAATTTGGAAACTAAAATCTAGAACAGACTTAATTAATTATGCAAAAAAACATAGCATAGCTATTCCTAAAGATAAAAAAGGTGCACCTCCTTTTTCAGTGGATGATAATTTATTTCATACATCAACTGAAGGTAAGGTTTTAGAAAATCCAAAAAATTCTGCTCCAGAATTTATTTTTCAACGAACAGTTTCTCCTGAAAAAGCACCTAACAAACCATCTTTTGTTACTATTAATTTTAAAAATGGTGATCCTTTTGGAATTAATGGAAAAAAATTATCTCCAGCTAAATTATTAACAAAGTTAAATGATCTAGCAGGCAAAAATGGAATTGGAAGAGTTGACTTAGTAGAGAATAGATTTTTAGGTATAAAATCTAGAGGAGTGTATGAAACACCTGGTGGAACTCTTTTAATAAATGCTCATAGAGCAATTGAGTCTGTTACCTTAGACAAAGACACTATGCATAAAAAAGATCAGATAATGTCTAGATATGCAGAGTTAATTTATAATGGTTATTGGTATTCAAAAGAAAGATTAAAACTTCAAAAAATTGTAGATTTGAAAAGAAGCAAAGTTAATGGCTCAGTTAAACTTAAATTGTATAAAGGAAATATTACAATTCAATCTAGAGTTACTAACAGCAGCGCTTACTCGATGAAAAAAGTCTCATTTGAAGAAAATAAGTCATTTAATAAATCTAACGTTGAAAGATTTATCAATTTTCACAAAAAAAAGCTTCGTTCTTAGTTACGTTTAGGACAAATTAACATTTGTTTAAATCACTAAAAATTATATCCTTAGATCATGGAATCAATAAAGAATTGGATGAGAGATGCTGCAAATATTTTATTTGATGATAGTAAGAATGATCTACGCGCACTTCCTAAAACAGTAAGATTACAAATTCTTTTAGTTTTAAGTTTTATTTGGACTACTGTTTTTAGTTTATATGTTTTTTCTTACACAACTTTCGCATTTGGATGGGCTGGACTTTTTTTAGCTCATATAGGTTTAATATTTGCCGTCTATATGACTTTTAAACAGTTCCATAGAGCAGAAGAGAAGTCTACAAGTGTCTTTCAAACAAAAAATTTTGATCCTTTTAAAATCATGGTCATAGTTTTTGTAATAGTATTTATATTCGTATTTTCAAAAGGAATTGAGGTTTTGACAAGTCCAAACCCGAACTCTTATTCAATCCCTTATGATGGTCCCTTAAAATCTGCAATTGAAAAATGGTTACCTTTTAGTAAAGATAAATAATGGATAAGATAGCAAAAAACCTACAGTTAGCATTAATGGTTATTATCTTAATCAGTACTGTTATTGCTGTTGGGATTGAAATGAAAAACATGTTTTTAAATCAATCTGTTACACTAGCAGATTTGCTTTTAATGTTTCTTTATTTAGAGGTACTAGCAATGGTTAGGGTTTTTTGGAACCAACAATCTATTAGTATTACCCTACCACTTCTTATTGCGATTACCGCCCTTGCACGATTTATTATTCTACAAGGCAAAGAAATGGATCCTACTGCACTTGTTTATGAAGCAGTAGCTATTTTGTTAATAGCTGGAGCAATTGTTGTTTTAAGATTAAGACATAGTGACAAATTAGGTCTTAAGAAAAAAAAAACAAAATAATTTAAAATGATATTTGAAGCTTCAAGGTCTAAGGCCTTAAATCAATTAAATAATTTTGTTGGGAATAATCTTGGAGAATATTCAAAATTAAGAAATTTTGATTTTGGA
>CABYSP010000009.1 GCA_902521675.1 uncultured Pelagibacteraceae bacterium | reverse complement strand
CATGAATAATAAAGCCATAACATTAGAATTGCACTAGTTCCAACTATTACCCAATGCGTTCCACCTTTTGCTCTTTCAGGATTACCAAAAACGGCATCAACTTTTTCAGTTCTAATTAATCTTCTACCATAAAGAATACATCCAATAACAGCTACGATAATTAATATTGTTACAAATTGAGTTAACATTAATTATCTTTCCCCATTATTTCTTCTTCCATATTCCAAATCATGGATAAAATTTCTTCTCTAGTAGATGAAAATTCTTTATTTTTTTTTATTTCTCTTAAATCTTGTGTAAGACCCATTTCTGCAAAAGGAAGATTATACTCTTTATGTATACGACCTGGTCTTGGCGCCATTACATATAATCTTTCTCCAAGTAACAATGCTTCTTCAACGGAGTGTGTAATTAAGATAATAGTTTTTCCAGTTTCTTTCCAAATCTTTAAAACTAAAGACTGCATTTTTTCTCTTGTTAAAGCATCCAATGCACCTAATGGTTCATCCATTAAAATTAAATCAGGATCGTTTATTAAACATCTTGCAAGGGCAACTCTTTGCTGCATTCCACCTGATAATTGATATGTAGGTGTGTTACCAAAACCTTTAAGCCCAACTATATCTAACCATTCATCAACTTTCTTAGCAGTAACCTCAGGATCTTCTTTCTTCATCCTAAGTCCAAAATTTACATTTTCTGCTACCGTTAACCATTCGAACAAAGCACCTTGTTGAAAAACCATTCCTCTTTCAACACCAGGTCCATCAATTTCATTATTGTTAAGTGTTATTTTTCCTGATGTAGGTCTTAAAAATCCTGCAGTTATATTTAGTAAAGTTGTTTTTCCACAACCTGAAGGACCAAGCACTGTAAGCAGTTCTCCTTTTTTCAAAGTAAAGCTTACGTCCTTTAAGGCGTGAACTGTTTCTCCTTTTGGAGTTTTAAAAATCATGTTTAGATTTTGAGAAATCAGATCACTCATAACTGCCTTATATTAGAAACTTGATAAAAAAAATAGGCACCAATTATAAAATCAGTGCCTATTTAAAAAGTTTTAAACCTTTAAAATTATAAAGGTAAGAAACTTGTATCTACAGCTCCTCCTGGAGTTCCCATTCCTTTTAGGAAACCATCAAGATTACCACTTTCCATAGATGCTTTTGTTTCTTCTGGAGTTAAGAATTTGAAACCACTTAAAGTGTCTTTCATATCTGCAACCGTCATTTCAGAAGCTTTCGCCATAGAATTCATATCAGCTTTACCAGCTTTGTATCTAGCATTAGCTTCATGAGTTACTTCGATGAAAGTTCTTAACATACCTGGGTTTTCTTTCATGAATTTATCTGTAACTGACGTGATATCTATACCTAAGATACCAGCTGCTCTAGCTTCATCTACAGTTAAAAGTCTTGATCCAACTGCAGTTGCTGCTTTGATAGAATTACCACCAAATAAACATGCCATTACAACATCACCGCTTACTAATGCAGCAGCACCTTCTTCTGGATCCATTTGAATAATATCCATTTTACCTCTGTCAGCACCAACAACTTTCATACTTTCATCAAAAACGTATTCAGCCATTGTTCCTAATGGAACAGCAACTTTTTTACCTTCTAATTCAGTAGCGTTTGCTTTTGTAATTCCAGAAGCGTTCGATGTAACACAAGTAGTTCCACCCATTCCGTATTCCATAGCAATATCAACTAATTTGATAGGTGCATTTGATTTTACAGCATTTATAAAAGGCACTAATCCTTGAGAGTAAGAAATATCAATATCTCCTGCTAACATTGCATCGGTCATAGCTCCACCATTTGTGAAGTTTGTCCATTTAACTGGAACACCAAGAGCTTTAGCAAAATTTTTCTTCTGCATGTCCTCTAGATTTGGACTTGGCCATTCTAGAAAGTATGCAACTCTTACTTCATTTGCAGCTGAATTAGCAACTGAAATTGATAGGTTAAGTGCAAAAATAGATCCTAGAATAAAACTTAGTATTTTTTTCATTTATTCCCCTATGTTTAATTAATTAAATTCTAGATATTTAAATTCAAATTGTCCCCGAAGTAAAACAAAAAAAGAAACTTATACAATCCTTAGTTGTGTCAATAATGTGGTAGTTAATCCGTTTATTTTAGTCTAAAGAGACCTTAAGATTAGCTAAATTATTTTATAGAAAAAATTTTTATGAGCACACAAAACAAAACAGCAATTCCAAACTCTTTAAATGAGCATTGGATGCCATTTACATCTAACAAAGATTTTAAAGAGAACCCAAGATTAATTGTTGAAGCTAAAGGTGTATATTTAAAAAACCATCAAGGCCAAACCCAAATAGATGCAAGCTCTGGATTATTTTGTAATCCTTTAGGTCATGGTAGAGAAGAAATTATTGAAGCAATAACCAATCAATTAAAAACTCTAGATTATTGTCAACCTTTCCAACAAGGATTTGGTGGATCATTTGAATTAGCTACAAGAATTTCAAAACATACTCCAGGAAACTTAAATAGAATGTTTTATACTATTTGTGGTTCAACAGCTGTTGAAACTGCAATTAAGATTGCAATTGCTTATCACAGAGCAAGAGGAGATAGCCAAAGGTTTAGATTTGTTGGAAGAGAAAGAGGATACCATGGTATGAATATTGGTGCAACTTCTGTAGGAGGTATGGTTAATAATGTAAAAACATTTGCAAGTGTTTTAATGCCAGGTGTTGTTCATATGAGACATACACATTTACCTGAACACAAGTTCGTAAGTGGTCAACCAGAAACTGGTGTTGAGTTAGCTGAAGATTTAGAAAGAATTTGTATGAACTTTGGAGCTGAAAATATTGCAGCTTGTATTGTTGAACCTATTGCAGGATCAACAGGCACATTGGTTCCACCAAAAGGATATCTACAAAGATTAAGAGAGATTTGCGATAAACATGGAATACTTTTAATTTTTGATGAAGTAATTACAGGATGGGGAAGAACAGGATCTCCATTTGCGTCACAAGAGTATGGAGTAACTCCAGACATGATGACAATGGCAAAAGCTACAACAAACGGTATTAGTCCAATGGGAGTTGTTGCATGTAAAGAAGATATTTATGATGCAATTGCTGAAAATGCTCCTAAAGGAACTATAGAATTATTTCATGGTTATACTTATTCTGGAATTCCAATTTCTGTTGCTGCTGGATTAGCTGTACAAGATATTATTGAAAAAGATGATATTTTTAATAGAGCTAAAAATTTAGCACCTTATTTCCAAGAAGGTTTAATGTCTTTAAAAGATATTGATGTTGTTGATAACATTAGAGGATACGGAATGATGGGTGGTATTGATATTGTTATGGACAAAAAACCAGGTGCTGCAGGTTTAACTTGTTTCAAACATTGTTATGAAGCAGGTGTAAATTTTAAAGCTACTGGTGATTGTTTAATCATTGCTCCAATGTTTATTTGTGAAAAGAAACATATTGATGAGATTATTGAAAAACTTCGAACTGGAATAACAAATTACGCAAAAAGTAAAAAGAATTAATTTTCGTTTATGAAAATTGGAGTTCCCAAAGAAATAAAACCACAAGAAAATAGAGTCGGATTAACACCAGATAGTGTCAAAACTTTAGTTTCAGAAGGACATGAAGTTTTAGTTGAAAATAATGGTGGATTTGAAGCTGGTTTTGAGAATGATCAGTATTTAAAAGCTGGAGCTAAAATTGCTGATACATCAGCTGATATTTTTAATGATGCTGAAATAATTGTTAAAGTTAAAGAACCTCAAAAAGTAGAAGTTGATATGATTAGAGAAAATCAAATAGTATATACCTATCTACATTTAGCTGCTGCAAAAGAATTAACTGAGGGGTTGATAAAATCTAAAAGTATTAATATTGCTTACGAAACAGTAACAGACGACAATGGAAGACTGCCCTTACTTGCTCCTATGAGTGCTGTTGCAGGAAGGATGTCTGTTCAAGCTGGGGCTCATTGCTTAGAGAAAAATCAAAGTGGTAGAGGATTACTTTTAGGAGGAGCACCAGGTGTAACAGGTGGAACAGTAGTTATATTAGGTGGGGGTGTAGTTGGAGAAAATGCTGCAGTGATTGCAACTGGTATGCAAGCTAAAGTTCATATTGTAGATAAATCTGAAGCTAGATTAAAACAACTTGTTGAAATGTTTGGAGATAAAATAATTCCAGAACAAAGTGATAAAACTGATTTAGATAAATTAGTCGCTGAAGCAGATTTATTGGTTGGTGGAGTATTAATTCCAGGTGCAGAAGCACCAAAATTAATCACTAAAGAAATGATTAAAACGATGAAAAGAGGATCTGTAATTGTTGATGTTGCTATAGATCAAGGAGGATGCGTAGAAACTAGCAAACCTACAACACACGGTGATCCAACTTATATAGTTGATGATGTAGTTCATTATTGTGTAGCAAATATGCCAGGAGGTGTGCCTAGAACCTCTACTTTAGCTTTAAATAATGCAACATTACCATTTTTGGTAAAACTTGCTAACAAAGGTTATGAAAAAGCATTGAGTGAAGACAAAAACTTTTTAGCAGGTCTTAATATTTATAAAGGAGAGGTAACATATAAAGCTGTTGCTGATGTTTTTGGCTATGAATATTCTAATCCTGAAAAATTATTTAATTAAATCTTTATTTTTTTAAAAAGAAAAATTATAAAAATTAATGATTAAAAATAAAAATATTCTTATTGTTGGTGCAGGTGGTTTTATTGGAGGTCATCTAGTAAAAAAATTACTCAAAGATGGAAATAATATAGTTGCTAGCGATATAAAACCTAAAGAATATTGGTTTCAGGATTTTGAAGAAGCTAAAAATTTTTCTTCTATGGATATGAAAGATATTAGCAATTGTAGAAAAGTTACTAAAGATATTGATTATGTTTTTAACATGGCTTGCAATATGGGTGGAATGGGATTTATAGAAAACAATAAAGCAGAATGCATGCAATCAGTTTTAATAAACACTAATCTTTTAATTGCTTGCAAAGAAGATAATGTCAAAAAATATTTTTTTTCTTCTAGTGCCTGTGCGTATAATAAAACCAAACAACAAGACGTTTTTATAGAAGGATTAAAAGAAGAAGATGCCTATCCAGCAGATCCAGAGGATGGTTATGGATGGGAAAAACTATTTAGTGAAAGAATGTGCAGACATTTTATGGAAGATTATGGAATTGAAGTAAGAATTGCAAGATACCACAATATATATGGACCATTTGGGACGTATGATGGAGGAAGAGAAAAAGCACCCGCTGCTTTATGCAGAAAAGTTTTACACGCAAAAATAAATAATGATAATAAAATACAAGTTTGGGGAGATGGTAAACAAACGAGAACTTTCTTATATATAGATGATTGTATAGAAGGAACTCTCAGGTTGTTTGAGTCAGACTATTCTGGACCAGTAAACATTGGAAGTGATGAACAGGTTTCAATAAATCAAATGATAGAGATAATTGAAAAAATATCTGGTATTGAAAGTTTGGAAAAAGAATATCAGTTAGATAAGCCTAAAGGAGTAAGAGGCAGATCTAGCAATAATGATTTGGTAAAAAAAATTCTCAATTGGAGTTATAAAATAAAATTAAAAGATGGTCTTAAAAATACTTACGATTGGATAAGTTCTGAGACCAATAAAACTGGTTCAAACTTAAATAGATTTACGAAATCATATTAAATTGAATAAAACTCTCCCAAGTGCTGCTAAAGTTGTTATAATTGGAGGAGGAGTTGCAGGAACTTCTTGCGCATATCATCTGACTAAGTTTGGTTGGAAAGATGTAGTTTTGCTTGAAAGAGATCAATTAACCTCAGGAACAACTTGGCATGCAGCTGGATTAATTGGACAATTGGGGGCTAGCTCAACAATAACAAAATTAAGGAAATACTCTTTAGATCTTTATAAAGAATTAGAAAAAACAACAGGTTTATCAACTGGTCTTAAACAGAATGGAGCAATAACAGTTGCATCATCTAATGAAAGGATGCAGGAATTATTAAGGCAAGCTACTACAGCACAACTTTCCAATGTTGAGGTAGAGGTTTTAAGCAAAGAAAGAATAAAAGAGTTATATCCAGTATTAAACAACAATGATCTAGTAGGCGGTGTTTACATGCCAAAAGATGGTCAGGCGGATCCAGTAGGTGTTACAAACGTGTTAGCTAGGGCTGCAAAAATGCTTGGCGTTCAAATATTTGAAAGGACACCAGTAAAAAAAATATTAATAAATAACAAACGAATATGTGGTGTTGAAACTAATGAAGGAAAAATTGATTGTGACTACGTGGTTCTGGCTTCAGGAATGTGGTCAAGACAAATTGGAGAAGATATTGGTGTGAGCGTTCCTTTATATCCTAATGAACATTTCTATGTAATTACAGAGCCTATGAAAGATCTTCCAAAAAATTTGCCTGTTTTGAGAGATTACAATGCTTGTCTTTATTTAAAAGAAGATGCTGGGAAAATGCTAGTTGGAATTTTTGAACCTAATGCGAAACCTGCCTTTAAAGAAAGTGGAAGAGTTCCTAATGATTTTTCATTTGGAGAATTTCCCGATGATTTTGATCATTTCGAACCTTACCTTGAAAAATCTTTTCATAGACTTCCAATGTTAGAAAATGCAGGTATAAGAAAATTTTTTTCTGGTCCAGAGTCTTTTACACCTGACACGCAGTACTTATTAGGAGAAACATCAGAGGTTAAAAATCTTTATACATGTTGTGGGTTTAATAGTATTGGAATAGCAAGTTCTGGAGGTGCAGGTAAAGTTACAGCTGAATGGATGATTAATGGGCATATCAATGAAGATTTATTTTCATTGGATATAAAAAGGTTTCAAAAGTTTCATTCATCTAAAAAATTTATTATTGATAGAGTTACAGAAACTTTGGGTGATCTCTATGGTATGCATTGGCCTTATAAACAACACTCAACTTCTAGAAATGAAAAATTATTACCTTATCACGAAGAATTAAAAAAAGCTGGTGCATGCTTTGGTGTAGCAGGAGGTTTTGAAAGGCCTATGTGGTATTCGTTAAATGAAAAAAAACCAGAATATGAATATAGTTTTAACTTTCAAAATTGGTATCCATCAGCAAAACATGAAACCATAAATGCTAGAAAAAATGTTGGACTTTTTGATTTTTCAACTTTTTCTAAATTTGATTTAAAAGGTGAGAAAGTTCATAGCGATTTACAAAAAATTTGTACAGCAAATATTAAAAATGAAATTGGAAAATCTACCTATACACACATGCTAAACGAGGATGGAGGTATTGAAACAGATCTAACAGTCAGCTGTATTGATAAAAATCATTTTAGAATAGTTAGTTCTGCAACAACTAGAGAAAGGGACAAATATCATATCTTTAAATACTTGTCTGATGAAGTTGAATTTGTTGACGTAACTGAAAATATTTGTTGTCTTGGTTTGTTTGGTCCTAAAAGTAGAGACATGATTCAAATGATAAGCAGAGATGATTTTAGTTCTGATAATTTTAAATTTGGTACAGGTAAAAAAGTAAATATAGATAATATTAAAGTTTGGGCACAAAGAGTATCTTATGTAGGTGAACTTGGTTTTGAATTATATGTTAATAAAAACGAAGCTTTAGATTTATATAAAATTTTAATAAATGAAGGTAAAAATTTTAATTTATCTCATTGTGGCATGCACGCAATGGATATAATGAGAATGGAAAGCGGTTTTTTACATTGGGGCCATGACATTTCACCAGAAGAAAATCAGTATCAAGCAGGTTTAAATTTTACTATTAGTTATAAAAAAAATTTTAATTTTATAGGTAGAGATGCCTTGTTAAAAATTAAAGATAAACCCTTAGAAAAGACAATGATGATGTTTGTATTAAAAGATAGTAAACCAGGTCAACCTTTATTGTTACATGAAGAGCCTATTTACTTGGATGATAAAATTATTGGAAGAACAACTTCAGGAAATTATTCATTCTGCTTTGATAAAAATTTATCATTTGGTTATGTTAATTCAGGAAACACAATTGAAACACTTAAAGATAAAAATTTGTTTATAGAAGTTGAAAAGGTTAAATACCCAGTCGAAATTCTTTCAAAACCACTAAATACAAAAGATTTTAGAAAAATGTAATAAATTTTAATTTTATTGTATTTAAGTTAATTAGCTGGTTAAATAAACTGTGAAAAAAAACGATCAAGATACCCCATTATTTAATTTTGAAACAGCTTCAAATAAATCTTTAGAAATAGACAAGATTAAAACTACTAATGTGAATATTTTACTAAACAGAGTTAGATTAAATCAAAAGAGAACGCAAAATAAAAGAATTGTTTTTTCAATTATTTTAGCTGGTTTAGTTAGCTCATTAGCTATTTATTTTATTATTTAATTTAGAATTTGATTTAAAAAAGTTTATTGAAACAATAAAGATTTATATTATAAACCATTTATCAATTAAGGCGGGGTAGCTCAGTTGGTTAGAGCGCGGGACTCATAAGCCCGAGGTCAGTGGTTCGATCCCACTTCCCGCTACCAAAAATTATGAAAGACATTTATATAACTTGGGAAGATTATCATAATAAAATAGAGCAATTAGCTAAAAAAGTTCATGATGATAATTTAAAATTTAATCAAATTATTTGCATTGCAAAAGGTGGATTAAGAGTAGGAGATATTTTTAGTAGACTTTTTAATGTGCCTTTAGCAATTTTATCTGTTGAGTCTTACCATGGTGATAGTGATGATATTAAAAACCAACAAGGACAGTTTACTTTTTCAAGAGATTTAGCAAAAACTACCCCAAACTTAGGTTCACATGTTTTATTAGTTGATGATTTAGCAGACTCGGGGAAAACTTTAATAAAAAGCATTAAATGGTTAGAGCATTTTTATGGATTTTATTTTGATGAAAAGATAAAGACAGCAGTAATTTGGCATAAATCAACTTCAAAATTTAAACCTGATTATTCTGTAGATTATTTAAACGACTCTCCCTGGATACATATGCCATTTGAGAAATATGAAACTACAAATATAAAAGATTTTAATTTTGAAAAATAAATTATTTAATTAAACTATCATTAAACTGATTTGATACTCTGACAAATGTTGTACATTTACTTAATTGTTTAAGTGAAGGTGCACCAACATAAGTACAACTACTTCTTACACCTCCTAGAATATTTAAAATAGTATCGTTTATTTTACCTCTATATTTTACCCTTACTTTACGTCCTTCGCTACTTCTATAATCTGATAGTCCGCCATAATGTTTTTTATTAGCAACTTCAGAACTAGATCCATAAAACTCTATATATTTTTCTCCATTAACTTTAACAATTTTACCATTTCCTTCATCATGACCAGCAAGCATACCCCCAAGCATTACAAAATCTGCACCACCTCCAAAACCTTTAGCAACATCACCAGGACAAGTGCATCCACCATCTGCAATTACATGCGCACCAAGACCATGTGCAGCGTCAGCACATTCTATTACTGCGCTTAATTGAGGATAACCAACCCCAGTTTGAATTCTTGTTGTACAAACACTTCCAGGTCCAATTCCAACTTTAACTATATCTGCACCGCTGAGAACCAATTCTTGAGTCATGTCGGCAGTTACTACATTACCTGCAATTATTGTTTTAGTTGGGTATTTATCTCTTACAGATTTAATAAAATTAGTGAAATGTTCTGTATACCCATTTGCAACATCAATACAAATAAATCTAAAAAAACTATATTCTTTTAATACTTTATCTAAATTCTGAAAATCTTCTTTTTTAATGCCAACACTAAGTGCAATATTTGGATATATTTTTTTTATATTTTTATTTTGTTTAATTTTTTTAACATCATGTTGTTTTGTTAAAGATGTTATCATTCCATATTCATTTAATTTTTCAGCAACACTTAGTTCTCCAACCCCATCCATATTTGCAGCCATTATTGGAATACCTGACCACTCATTTTTGCTGTACTTGAATCTGTATGTTCTTAGAAGATTTACATCTTTACGACTTTTTAATGTACTTCTTTTAGGCCTAAAAAGAACATCTGAATAATCTAACTTAAGCTCTTCTTCAATTCTCATTGATGATTAAGTTATAATCATAATAATTAATTTCAAACAATATATAGCCTGTGGATAAGTTTTTTTACTTTCTAATGTCCCGGAAATTCAATTAAATTCTCAACTTTATAATTACTTTTTACTAGATTATCTGATCCACCTAGATCAAATAGGTTTATTACAAATACAAATGCTGCAACTTTACCTTTAGAAATTTCAACCAATTTTGCTGCTGCTTCAGCCGTACCCCCGGTTGCAATAAGATCATCTATTATTAAAACTTTATCTTCTTCATTTATAGAATCTTTGTGCACTTCTATTGTTGCTGTTCCGTATTCAAGTTCAAAATCCACAGAATGAACATCTGCAGGTAACTTATTTTTTTTTCTTAACATTATAAAAGGTTTTTTAAGAATATAGGATACAGCAGAAGCAAAGACAAAACCTCTGGACTCTATAGCTGCAATTTTTGTAAAATTATATTTTTTTGATCTATCAATGATTTGGTTAATCGTTTCTTGAAATGCATTTTCATTTTTAATTAGGGTTGTTATATCTCTAAATAAAATACCTTTTTTTGGATAATCAGGAATTGATCTAATATAATTTTTTAGGTTCATAATAGTTAATTATAAAAGTATAAATAAATATATTTTTAATTATGACAACAAATAAATTAGCAATTATTGGCGGCAGTGGTCTCTATGATGTTGAAGAATTTAAAGATAGAGAATTACTTGATTTAAAAACCCCTTGGGGAAAACCATCTGATCAGATTTTAAAAACTAAATATAATGGTAAAGAAGTATATTTTTTGCCAAGACACGGAAGGGGACACTTTGTTTCTCCCTCTAATATAAATTTTAGAGCAAATATAGATGTACTTAAGCAATTAGGTGTTACAGATATTGTTTCAGTTTCGGCAGTTGGCTCTCTTAAAGAAAATTTACCTCCTGGAAAATTTGTAATTGTAGATCAATTTATTGACAGAACTTTTGCAAGGAATAAAACTTTTTTTGATGATGAGATTGTTGCTCATGTATCAATGGCTCATCCAACTTCTAATGGATTAATGAATGCTTGTGAAGAAGCAATTAAAAAATCAAATATAGATTATCAAAGAAATGGAACATATGTTGTAATGGAAGGACCACAGTTTTCTACTTTAGCAGAGTCTAATTTATATAGATCATGGAAAGCAGATGTGATCGGCATGACCAACATGCCTGAGGCAAAATTAGCTAGAGAAGCAGAAATTAGGTATGCATCAGTTTCTATGGTAACCGATTTTGATTGTTGGCATCCAGATCACAAAAATGTTGATGTTCAGCAAGTTATTAAAGTTTTATTGGGAAACGCAGAAAAAGCAAAAATCATGATTAAAAATTTGATTAAAAATTTCGAGGATCATATTGACCCAAACGATCCAACTAATAATTGTTTAGATGTAGCAATTATTACTGCTCCAGAAAAAAGAACAAAAAAGACTATAAATAAATTAAAAACTATAGCAGGTAGAGTTTTAAATAAATGAGAATAGAGGGAAAAGAGTATCGAACTATTTGGTTTGAAAATAATATTGTTAAGATAATTGATCAAACAAAACTTCCTCATCAATTTGTAATTAAAGAACTTAAAACTATAAATGATGCAATTAATGCAATTAAAATAATGGAGGTAAGAGGCGCACCTCTAATTGGTGGAACAGCTGCTTATGGTCTAGCTTTGGCAGTTCAAGAAAATAATGATCCAGAATTTATTAAAAAAAGTGCAAAAAAATTAATTCAATCAAGACCTACTGCTATTAATCTAAAGTGGGCTGTGGACAGAATGATAAAAAAATTAACAGGAATTAACAGTGATCAACTATTAAGTATTGCTTTAAATGAAGCAAAAGAAATATGTGATGAAGATGAAAAATTTTGTGAAAACATTGGTATTAATGGATTAAAAGTAATTGAAGAAATTTATAATAAAAAAAAAGATACAGTAAACATTTTAACACATTGTAATGCAGGTTGGTTAGCAACTATTAATTGGGGTACAGCAACATCACCAATTTACCATGCCCATAAAAAAGGAATACCAGTTCATGTGTGGGTAGATGAAACAAGGCCAAGAAATCAAGGTGCAAACTTAACTTCCTACGAATTAAACGAAGAAGAAATTCCAAACACAATTATTGCTGATAATACAGGAGGTATTTTAATGCAGAGAGGTGAAGTTGATATGTGTATTGTAGGTACTGATAGAACTTTATCTAATGGAGATGTTTGCAATAAAATTGGAACTTATCTTAAAGCATTAGCTGCTCATGATAACAATGTTCCATTTTATGTAGCTCTTCCAAGCTCAACAATTGATTGGGATATCAAAGATGCAAAAGATATTCCCATTGAAGAAAGAAATTCAGAAGAATTATCTCATGTTGAAGGTATAGATGAAAGCAATGAAGTTAAGAAAGTTTTGATATACCCAAAAAAAAGTAAGGCAAAAAATTTAGCTTTTGATGTTACACCTGCAAAATATGTTACAGGATTAATTACTGAAAGAGGAATTACTGTAGCCTCTTTTGATGGTTTAAAAAAATTATTTAAATGAAGAATTTAAGATCTGAAATAATAAAATATTCAAAAATGTTGAATTCAAAAAAGTTATCAGCATTAAGATCTGGCAATATTTCATTAAGGTACAAAGACGGTTTTTTAATCACTCCCTCTGGTAAAAAGTATTCGTCATTAAAGAAACGTGATATCGTTTTTGTTTCTCTAAATGGATACTTTAATAAAAAAAATGGAATTCCTTCATCTGAGTGGAAATTTCATCAAGATATCTACAGAAACAAAAAAGAAGCTAAAGCAATTGTTCATGCACATTCAACATGTGCTACAGCAGTTTCTACTCACAAGAGAGGAATTCCACCTTTTCATTATATGGTAGCAATGGCTGGTGGTCATGATATCAAATGTGCAAAATATGCAACATTTGGGACAAGAGAATTGTCTAAAAATATTTTGAAAGCTTTAAAGGATAGAAAAGCTTGTTTAATTTCAAATCACGGACAGATTGCATTTGAGAAAAATTTACCAAAAGCATTTGAACTTGCTGAAGAGGTTGAAAATATATCCCTTCAGTATATAACGAGCCTTAAATTGGGTAAGCCAAAGATTCTTTCAGTAAATGAAATGAAAAAAGTTTTATCCAAAGCAAAAAATTATAAGAGAGGATAGTCAATGACTAAAGTCGGAGAACACATAACTCTAGACATTATTGGTACAACAAAAGAATATGATCCTTCTGTATTTGAAAAAGTAATCCATGATATTGCAGAAGCTGCAAAAGTAACAATTTTAAATATATCGAAATATAAATTTGAACCTCAGGGTTTTACAATTCTTGCTTTATTAGCTGAAAGTCACATTAGTTTTCACACATTCCCTGAAAAAGGAATTATAAGTTTCGATTTCTTTACATGTGGTAAAGTAAACCCATCAGTAGCGATAGATATTATAAAAAAAGAATTTAAACATAAAAGAATAGTTAAAAAAGAATTTAATAGAGACACTAAATCTCTTTATCATGATATTTATAGCTCACCAGGTTTACAAAAATCATATGTTGTTAATGATGTTTTGGAAGATTTTAAATCTAAAGTAGGTCAACACATTGAAATTTTAGACTTAGAGCAGTTTGGAAAATCTTTATTTATAGATGGTGAAATACAAGTTGCATCAATTGATGAGCATTTATATAGCTCAACCTTTGTTGGCTCGGGCTTATACTTAAATAAAGATAATGAAAGAGCAGCAATTATTGGTGGTGGAGATGGCGGAGTTGCAAGAGAATGCATTTCTAAAAATTTTAACTTTATAGATTGGTATGAACTAGATCCTGAAGTAGTTGAGGTTTGTAACAAACATCTTGGAGATATTGGTAAAAAAGCTACAGAAAAAAATTCAGTAAAATGTGTATGGGGTGATGCATTTGAAAGTATTAAATCTGTAAGTGACGATACTTATGATCATATTTTTGTAGATCTTAATGATGATCAATTCTGCATTGATCTGGCAGCAAAGAACATGGATTCTCTAGTGAGAATTTTAAAGCCAAAAGGAGTTATTACTGCTCAAGTAGGAAGTCAGGATAAAAAACCACAGCAGGTTGAAAATTGGTTAAATGTTTTTAATCAAAACTTTGGAAATGCAAAATTATCAAGAGTTTATATACCTAGTTTTGATTGTTCTTGGAATTTTTCTTCTTCAATTAATCATTAATTTTTCTTTTTTCTTTTTTAAAACTGTGAAATAATTATTTCTAATCAAAGGAGAAAATAATGAATATATTCAAAAAAACTATTTTAACAGTTCTTGCTTCTTTATTTATCATTGGAAATGTTTCTGCTGAAAAAATAAAAATTGGAACTGAAGGTGCTTACCCTCCATGGAATTCAAAAGATGCATCAGGTAATCTTATTGGTTTTGAGGTTGAGCTTGCTCAAGAACTTTGTGCAATTATGAAGTATGAGTGTACAATTGTGGAGCAAGACTGGGATGGAATGATTCCTGCTTTAGTAATGAGAAAATTTGATGCGATTATGGCTGGAATGTCTATTACTGCTGAGAGACAAAAAACAATTACTTTTTCACAAGGTTATGCTGATGAAGTAGCTTCTCTTGCAGTAATGAAAGGCTCAAGCTTAGAGGGCATGGATACACCAGAAGGTATTAATTTATCATTAGGTGGATCTGATGTTAAGAAAGCTCTTAAAACTTTAACAGGAGCACTTGCTGGAAAAACTGTTTGTACTCAAACAGGAACAATTCACCAAAATTTTTTAGAGTCAGGTGATGTAGGTAGTGTAAATGTTAGAACTTATAAAACTCAAGATGAAGTTAACCTTGATCTAACTTCTGGAAGATGTGATGTTGCTTTAGCTGCGGCAGTAGCATTTACAGATTATGCAGACAAATCAGGTAAGCCAGTTGTATTAGTTGGACCAACTTTTTCAGGTGGTGCATTTGGTAATGGTGTAGGTGTTGGTATTAGACAAGCTAGCGATAGTGCGATTGGAAAAAGAGATGCCAAAATCTTAAAAGACTTCAACAAAGCAATTAATAAAGCTAGAAAACAAGGAATTATTAGTAAACTTGCTATTAAACACTTTGGCTTCGACGCTTCTATGTAATTCATTTCAGATCTGGCGACTATAATATATAGTCGCCAATCTATATGGAACTTCTCGCATTTGGTAAAACAGGTTGGGGTGACGAGTTATTTTACGCAACCTTAATGACAATTGCTGTATCGATTACAGCAATGCTAGTTGGTTTCTTTTTTGCATTAATTTTTACCCCTTTAAAACTTTCAAAATATAAAACTTTAAATTTAGTTGGTAATTTTTACACCACAGTTATTCGTGGAGTACCTGAACTATTAGTTATTTATCTTTTCTTCTTTGGAGGAAGTGGTGCAATCATGTATGTAGCTTCTATTTTTGGTTATTATGAATATATAGAGATTAACGCATTTATTACGGGTTCGATGGCTATTGGTATCATTTCTGGAGCTTATTCAACAGAAGTATTTCGTGGAGCAATTCAATCAATAGATAAAGGTCAATTTGAAGCCGCAAAGGTACTTGGGATAAATAAGTTTGGGCAATTTTATAAAATAATATTACCTCAAATGTTAAGACTTGCTATTCCAAATTTAAGCAATGTTTGGCAAATAACTTTAAAAGATACTTCCCTTATTTCTGTTACAGGATTAGTTGAAATTATGAGACAATCATACATTGCAGCTGGCTCAACACGGGATCCATTGTTCTTTTATTCTTTTGCAGCAGTTTTGTATTTGTTGCTTACTTACGTGAGTATGAAATTAATTAACAAATTAGAAGTTAAGTATAGCAGGGGGTGTTAATGGATTTTGATTTAATGATTACTAGTTTCCCTAAACTTTTAGGAGCAACTGTAGTTACTTTAAAATTATTATCTGCATCATTATTCTTTGGATTATTCCTAGGTCTTCTTTTTGCAATTTTAAGATTAAATAAAAATATATTTATTAATAAATTTGCTTATGGCTATTCATATATATTTAGAGGAACACCATTACTGGTCCAGATTTTTATAATTTATTTTGGATTAGGACAAATTGAGTATTTAAGAACAACTTTCCTTTGGGTTATCTTAAAAGAACCTTATTGGTGTGCAATAATAGCATTTACTTTAAATACTGGTGCATATACCTCTGAAATTTTAAGATCAGCATTTCAAACAATAAAACCAGGCATCATTGAAGCTGGAAAAAGTTTAGGAATATCAAACAAAATAATTTTTTACAAAATTCAAATTCCAATTGCGATAAGACAATCACTTCCAGCATATGGAAATGAAATCATATTGATGATGAAAGGCACTTCACTTGCAAGCACAGTTACTCTAATGGATTTAACAGGTGTTGCTAAATATATAATTTCAACAACTTTTAAACCAATTGAAGTATTTATTGTTGCTGGTGGAATTTATTTGTTCATGACTTTTATCATTCATAATGTGATTAAATATTTAGAGAAAAAGTACAGCTTTCAACAATAAAAATGTTTTTATCAGAGAAACAAATTAATGATTATCAAAGTGATGGTGTAATAATAATTAAGGATATATTTAAAGATTGGGTGGAGCCACTTAGAAAAGGATTTCAAAAAGTTTTAGACAAACCAAGTAAACACGGAAGAGAAAATGTAAGTTATGACAATGGAAGATTTTTTGAAGATTATTGCAACTGGGAGAGGATAGAAGAATTTAAGGATTGTTTATATAATTCTCCTGGAGCTCAAATAGTTGCAGAAGCAACTAATTCAAAAACTACTCAAATTTTTCATGAACATATTTTTATAAAGGATCCAGGTACTCACAAAGAAACACCTTGGCATCAAGATATGCCTTATTATTGTGTTGATGGTAACGATACTGGAAGTTTTTGGATTCCATTAGATGAGGTTGATCAGAAAAATAATCTTAAATTAATTTTAGGTTCTCACAAATGGTCAAAGTTAATTAGACCCACAAAATGGTCAAATAACCAATCTTGGTATAAAGATGATAGTGCTTTTATGGATTTACCACCATCAAAAGAATTTGAAAAAAATATTTTAATTCCTGAACTAAGTTTAGGGGATGCAGTTTTATTTAATTTTAAAACGGTACATGGCTCAACAGGTAACAATTCCTCTAAAGCTCGAAGAGCATTTTCGATGAGATTTATAGGAGATGATATAAAATATATTGATAGAGGAGGACCAACTTCACCCCCATTTGATGGGATAAATTTAAAAACAGGAGATCTGATGAGAGAAGATTGGTTTCCTAAAGTTTTTAGTAGCCAGTATATTCTTTAATTTCTTTGATACTTGATCCAGTGTGATTATTCATTTCCAATTTAATTTTTGCTCGATCATCATTTAAAAAATGAACATCTCTGGATAATTTTATAAATTTATCACCAAAATTTTTATTTTTTTCACAATCTCTTTTATCATCTTCTATAACCCACAACTTGGCATTAATTTCTTTTAAATCTTGGAATAATTTATTTAGTTTATCGTCAGATTTAACATTTTTTTCTAATTGATCTTTGAGAATCGAATGTTCATTCGATATGAATTTAAGTTTTTCAGGGTCTTTAATTTTTTCTTTTTTAATTTCTAAGATTGAAATTTTGTCTAAAAGCTCACCTACCGATACTTCTACTATAATTTTATTCATTAAATTTTATACTATGTTAAATTGTTAAAAATATGTCTAATATTTTAATCATTAAACACGGATCTTTGGGTGATATAGCCCAAGCTTGTGGTGCAATTCAAGATATTTGTGAGAATCATAAAGGAGATAAAATTTATTTGCTAACAACTAAACCATATTTTGATTTATTTAAAAAAAATCCACATATTTCTGATGTTATTTTAGATAAGCGACTATCAAGACTAAACCTGATTTATTTATATTCATTAATGAAAAATATAAAAAAGTATAATTTTTCTAAAGTTTACGATCTTCAGAATTCAAGTAGAACGGCCTTTTATAAAAAAATTTTATTTCCAAAAGCATCAAAAGATATTTGGTCCTCTACAGAAACTACTTTACCTGAAGGAACTACTAAAGAAGATTTTGATAAAGACGCTGTTCTATCTAGATTTGATTATCAATTAAAAAGTTCAGGCATAAATACAAATCATACTTTGAAACCTGATTTTTCATGGAGCACAACAGACATATCTGAAATAAAAAATCACCATCAATTAGATAAATATATTCTTCTTTTTCCATTTTGTTCGCCTCATTTAACTTCAAAGAAATGGCCTTATTATAATGAGTTAATTACTATGATTAATGAAAAATTAGAAAACAAATTTAAAGTGGTAATTGCACCTGGTCCAAGTGAAATTAAAGATGCATCAAATATTAATGCACTCTGTGTTTTAGATAATGGCAAAGCCCTAGATATTTCACAGTTAGCAACATTAATTAAAGATAGTTTATTTGTTATTGCAAATGATACTGGACCAGCGCATATGACAGCTCATTTAGGTTCAAAAGGAATTGCTTTATTTGGATCTCACACAACTCCTTTTAAAGTAAGTATTGAAAGGGAAAATTTTAAAGCAATACAAGCTCCTGAATTATCTAAACTCTCAGCAGAAAAAGTTTTTGAAAGACTTTTTGAAATTATTTCTTAATTTTTTCTAATACTCTTAAAAATACAGGAACTGTGAAAAGTATAAAAAGTAATCTTATTATATGGTGAAAAGCAACAAAATCTGGGTCTAGATCAAAAGCAATTGCTATAACTGCCACCTCATAAATTCCACCAGGACTATAAGATAATATTAAAGTTAAAATATTTGTCTCTACAAAGAATGTTGCAACATAGGCTGCAAACAAACCTAATACTACCAAAATAGTAGTAGCCACAATACTATGAAGAGAATTATTAGCTATCTCTTTAACAGTTTTTTCAGCAAATCTACAACCAACTGAAGAGCCGAGAATTAGCAAACAAAAATTTACTGTTTCATCTGGTAATTTATATGAGGCTATATCTGTAATTTGTAACAAACCACTCGCAAATAATGTTGCAGATAGTAAAGCTGCAGGTATTCTAATTTTATCAAAAACAAATATAAAAAACAAAGAAGCAAAAATAAGTAAAATTAAATTGAAATGATTTTGATCTAAATAATTGAAGTCATCATTTAACAAAACACTGTTGTCAGTATTATTAACTATAATAAATGGAATGACAGTTATTATGATTATTAATCTAATTAAGTGAGAAGTTGCAACTTGAGATAAATCTGTTTTTTCATTTTCTGCTAAAATCATTAAAGGACCCAGTGCACCAGGTGCTGCTGAAAATATTGAAGCTTTTTCTCCATAACTTGCAAATTTTTGGAGGTATTTAGCTACAACTAAAATACAAATTATTATGTAGATTAACATGATTAATGAAGTCCAAATCCAATCAAGCATTTGATTAAATAGATTTTGATCTATGTAATTTCCAATATGCAAACCCAAAATTATCAAGATAAAACTTAATACAATTTTTGGCATAGTAATTTTAAGACCTGATAAAGCAGCAAGTGATGTGATAATCATTGGACCTAAAAACCAAGCAAGAGGAATATTAAAATAGTCAGCAATAATTGCGCTAGGAAAAGAAATTATCAGAACAGAAATAAATTTAATTGAAAATACTTGTTTAGCATTTTCAAGATAAGATTTGATTTGATGTTTAATCATTCACTAAGCTTCTATCATCAACTTTTTAAAAGATAAGAAAAAAGAAATTAAATTAGTGAATTAAGTGAAACTTTAATCTGTAAAAAAAAACAAAACATTATATTTGATTGATATTTTTTTTGTTAAAGCAGTTTCAATTAAAAGTTGTGTTACTTAATTATAGGTTGAATAAACATTAAGACTATAATTAACTAACGTTTTTAAATTAGAGAGGGATAAATAATGAAAAACTTAAAAAAAATAGTTTCAGTATTATTCTCAGCAATCCTATTGTTCTCAGCAACAACTACAAGCTCAGTTGCAATTGATAAATTGCACTTTGTAATTGGTGGTGGTGCTGGTGGTGGTTGGGATGGAACCGCTAGAGGTACTGGAGAAGCTTTAACAAAAGCTGGTATGTTAAGTAGTGCATCATTTGAAAATATGTCAGGTGGTGGTGGTGGTAAAGCTTTAGCTTACATGATAAATACTAAACCTGCTAATACAGTTTTAGTTCAATCAACACCATTAGTATTAAGATCAATTACTAGACACAAAGGTTATGTAAAAGGAAGTGGAACTTTATCTTATAAAGATGTTGTGCCAATAGCTGGTGTAATTGGTGACTACGGTGCTATCGCTGTTGCAAAAAGTTCATCTTTTAAAAATTTTAAAGATGTAGTTGATGCTTACAAAAAAGATCCAAATTCAGTTAAAATGGCTGGTGGATCAGTGAGAGGAAGTATGGACCATTTAATTGGTGCTTTAGCTTTCCAAGCTGCAGGTGCAGATCCGAATGCTGTTCAATACATTCCTTATGATGCTGGTGGAAAAGCTTTAGCTGGACTTTTATCTGGAGAAACTCAAATCATATCAACTGGTTTAGGTGAATTGATGGGTGCAAGAGATCAAGTAAGAATTATTGGTATCACTGCGCCTTCAAGAGTTTCTGATGCACCAGATGCACCAACTCTTAAAGAACAAGGATATGATGTACAATTCGTTAACTGGAGAGGTTTCTTTGGCCCTCCAGGTATGAGCAATGCTGATAGATCAGCTATTGCAAAAATGCTTGGCGATGTACAAAAAACTCCTGAATGGGAAACTGTCAGAGCAAGAAATGCTTGGGTTAATATATACAATCCAGAAGGCAAGTTTGTTTCTTTTTTAGAAAAACAAACTCAAGAAATGACAGCTCTTATGAAAAAACTAGGAGTAATATAATCCTTAGGATTATTTGAAATAAGAGCAGTGAATATAAATACTACAAAAATTATATCACTGCTCTTTTTTATTTTTTCAGCATTTTATTTATACACTGCTTACCAAATTCAAGTTTTTGCATTTGACGAAAATGCACCATTTAATGCGAGAACATTTCCAATTTATTTAGGTTATGCAGGATTATTTTTTTCTGGATTAAAACTTATTTTACCAGATCCAAATACTATTAAAGTTGATCATAAAAATTTAGAATATAAGAAAACAGGTATTCTTATATTGATTGCTATTGTTTATGGAGCTACAATTCTAAAAGTTGGTTATTTTTTAACTACGTCTTTATTTTTATTTGCTTCATATTATTTCTTAGGAGAACGAAGATGGATTTTAATGTTTTTACTATCCTTTCCATTTGTTGCTGCCTTTATGTATCTCCTACACGGTATTCTTGATATATACTTGAGGGATCCATTCTTACAATCAATAGGAGTTATGGGATGATTGAAGGAATATTAATTGGATTAACAACAGCACTTACTTTTCAGAACATATTGATGGTTATGGTTGGTTGTTTTTTTGGAACAATTATTGGAATGCTTCCTGGCCTTGGTCCTATGACAGCTATCGCTCTAATGATACCAATCACTTATGGTTTTGATCCTGCAACAGGATTGATTTTAATGGCCGGAGTTTATTATGGAGCGGTATTTGGTGGATCTACTTCTTCCATATTATTAAATGCACCTGGAGTTCCAGGAACTGTAGCAACTTCTTTCGATGGTTATCCTATGGCACAGCAAGGTAAAGCAGGAAAAGCATTAGCTATTGCAGCCTGGAGTTCGTTTGCAGGTGGAACTTTATCTGCAATTTATTTATTGTTTATGGCGCCAAGTTTGTCAAAAGTAAGTTTGTCTTTTAGATCACCAGATTATTTTGCTTTAATGATTTTAGGTTTAACAGCAATTGCTGCTTTTTCATCTAAAGGACAATTTTTAAAAGCTATGATGATGGTAGTGCTTGGCTTGATGTTAGCATCTGTGGGCCAAGATAGTTTGTCTGATATTACGAGATTTACATTTAACAATATGAACTTAACTGACGGTATTAGTTTTGTACTTGTTGTAATGGCAACATTTGCGATGAGTGAAGCCTTAACAATTATTTTAAAAAGAAATGATCCAACCAGTGCTGCTAAACAAGTATCTTTAACAGAACTTGGTTCAATTAGAATTAATAAAGAAGAAAGAACAAAAATGTATAAAACAATTCCAAGATCGTCGGTAATTGGATTTTTAATTGGTGTATTACCAGGAGCAGGAGCAACCATTGCATCTTTTTTAGCTTATGGGATGGAAAGAAATGTAGTTAGCGATGAAGAGAAAGACAAATTTGGTAAAGGAAGTGTAAATGGTTTATCTGCACCAGAAACTGCAAATAATGCTGCTTGCTCAGGTTCTTTTGTTCCAATGCTTACTTTAGGAATTCCTGGAAGTGGAACTACAGCTGTAATGCTAGGGGCTCTTTTAGGTTTTGGTGTTCAGCCCGGTCCTAGACTTTATATGACGAATCCAGAGATTTTTTGGTCAATCATTATGTCTATGTATATTGGAATGGTAATTTTGCTGATATTAAACTTACCACTAATTCCTTACATAGCCAGAATTCTTGCTGTTCCTAAAAATTATTTAATTCCTCTTATTTTATTTTTCTCTGTTACTGGGATTTACGTAATGTCATTTAATAATTTTGATATTTATTTAATGATTGGGATTGCTGTAGTTGCAACTTTTTTAAGATTATATGATTTTCCAATGCCACCTTTAATATTAGCTTTTGTTTTAGGCGGATTGATGGAAGAAAATCTTAGAAGGTCTTTGTTATTAAGTAATGGTTCATGGGAATTTTTGTGGGACAGAACATTAACTGCATGTATCCTAGCAACTACAATTTTAATTGTAGTTTGGCATATTTACAAAACCTTTAAGAAGAAAAATTAAGATTTAATATCTATACGTTTTCTAATGATTTCTTTATCAAGCTTCATTTCACGATATGACATGATTAAAACACCTAAAAATATAACACTAGCACCAATCCAAGTGAAGAGATCAGGTGTTTCACTAAAAACATAATATCCAATTAAAGAAGCAAACACTAAACTTAGAAATGAGTATGGTTGTGTCATACTAACATCTACTAATTTGTATGCGTGATTAATGCAAAGATGTAACAATGTACCAAATAATCCTGCAAAAAATAAATAAATCAAATTTTGCAAACTGGGTGTTTGCCAATAAAACAACGCAATAATCAAACTAAAAATTGTCATATATGTGTATCCATAAGATAAAATCGTAATCGAACTATCATCTTTTGCGATAGTTTTTGTAATTATAATCACTATTGACCACATAAAAGACGATGCCAGTGCCATATAAACTCCAAGAGAGATTTCAATTATTCCTGGTCTTAAAATTATTAACATTCCTATAAATCCTAAAACCAGTGCAAAACTTCTGTATATGTAAATTTTTTCTCCAAGAAACAAAACAGCCAAAATAGTTACTATGAAAGGAACAACAAAAGATATTGCTGTAGCTTTTTCAATTGGCATCATTACTAAAGCTGAGAAATATAACAGCATTGAAGGTAAATTTAAAACCGCTCTTAAAAAATGTTTTTTATGATGATTTGTTTTAAAAACTGTAAATTTAGATTTTAGCATATAGGGAAAAATAATTAGGAAACCAAATAAAAATCTAAAAAAACCTGCAACATAAACATTAACTTCTTCTTGAGCTAATTTTAAAAAGGTTAACATTAATGTTCCACAAAAAACTGAGATTATAATTAAAAAAATTGCTAATTTATTATTTGAAATCAATTTAGTATCTTTTTGTATTCTTCAACTATTTTTGACCATTGAAATTTATTCACAAATTCTTTTGCATTTTTTCCAAGTTCTAAATATTTTTTATTTTCCAGCAAAGAATTAATAGAGGAATAAATGTCTTCAAGATTATTTCCATCACATATTAGACCAGTTTTTTCATGATCAATTGCATCCGCAGCTCCACCATCTTTACCACCAATTGATGGAACACCGTACTGTGCAGCTTCAATATACGCAATACCAAAACCCTCAACTGATTTTTTATGAATTATGGATGGCATCACAAAAATATTTGATTTCGCAACCAAAGCATTTTTTAGATCACTACTTATATCTTTAAAAAACATAACTTGTGCTTCAAGATCTAGTTCTTTTACTAGTGACTTGATATTTTCCTCTTCTTCTCCATATCCAACACAAATATAAACAATGTCAGGATAAATTTGTTTTAAATTTCTTAAAGCCATTATTATTTTTTCATGATTTTTTCGCTTATCAAATCTTGAAACTGTAATTAGTCTTGGATTTTTAACTTTTAGTATACTTTCAACTTTATCTAAAGTTTTCTTATTTAACTCCTCTGCAGGATCAACTCCCGGGTTAATGACAATTACTTTTTTTTCGTTAACACCATGTTCTATTGCCAGATTTTTTGTAAACTGGGAATTCGCTATAACTTTTTCAACATTATTTAAAACACTAACTACTCTTTTGTTTTGACTTGAACCTTTAGCATGGTTGATTTCTTTACTATGTATTAAACAATATTTTTTCTTAGAAGTTTTAATAAGTTCTAAACTTTTCCAATGATCAGCAATTATTCCATCTATTTTGTTTTCTTTGATATATTCATTGATTAATTGTGCTTTTCTATATTTTCTTAGTAGTTTAATTCCTCCAACTCTTTCGATAGAAAAAGAAGTTTGTTCATCGAAATCTTTGTGACCTTCTATATAATCTGCAAAAACTTTTATCATTAAATTTTTAGATAGTTCTCTTGAGAGACCCCACATTAAACTTTGCATTCCACCTAATTCAGGTGGAAATGATCTAGTAATAACTAAATACATTAATTAATTTTCCATTTAATACCGCAACCAGCACTAGGAATTTGTTCTTTAGGACCTTCACTAGTTTCAGCTATTTGCTTCATGGCTTTTAGCAAATCACTTTCTCCATCTTTTACAGGAATAAGGTTTTTTAATTCTCTTAATCGACCACGATATTGTAACTCTAAGTTTTTATTATATCCAAAAAAGTCAGGCGTGCACACTGCGTCATAAGCTTTTGCTATTTCTTGAGTCTCATCAACCAAATAAGGAAAATTAAAATTATTTCGTTTTGAAAATTTAATCATATTTTCAAAAGAATCTTCAGGATGACTGACAGCATCATTTGAACATATCGCTACTGAATTGATTCCAATTTTTTTTAACTCATTACAATCTTCAACAATTTCTTTTGTGACTGCTTTTACATATGGACAATGATTACAAATAAACATCACTAAAGTTCCATTATCACCCTTAATATCATTTAATGAGATAACTGTATTTTCAGTTGATTTTAATTCAAACTGAATAGCTTTTTGACCAAAATCACATATTGGAGTTTGAATAGGCATAATATAAAAATATACAAATTAAGATAAAAAAACTAATAAATTTTTTTGTGAAAGAATATAAATTAATATTTTCTATTTATCTCTCAATTTTATTTGTTTTTATAGTATTTTTTTTATCTGCAGTCCATAATTCTCCTGTAAATAATTCCATGCATGAGTGGGTTATCAATTATCAGGGTGGTTTTACTAGGAGAGGATTTTTAGGAGAAATAGTTTTTCAGATTACTCAAACATTAAATTTTCAACTAAAAAAAGGTTTTTTAATCTTACAAATCCTTCTTTATGCAGGATACTTTTACTCTATCTATGCTTTTTTCAAGAAAATTAAATTTAATTATTTTTTTGCTTTAGCAATCTTTTCACCTCTATTTTTTATATTTTCTTTAGCTGAATTAGAAGCATTAGGAAGAAAAGATATTTTAATGTTTTTAGTTTTTATAGGTAATTTTTTAATTTATTCAAAATTTAAAAATTTAAATTATAATTACATTTATTTTATTATATCTTTTCCAATCGTTTTTTTAACTCATGAAATATATTTAATTTATACAGTATATTTTTTAGCTTTTTTTTTAATAATTGAAAAAAAATTAAATTTTATTTTCTTTATTAAATTCTCTTTTATAATCTTTCTTGTAATATTTTTTACAGATTTAATTACATCTAATAATTTTTCAAAAGAAGAAGTAGATCTTTTATGTGAAAATTTAAAAACAAAATCAAATATAAAATGCGGCCTTGCTCCTTATTCTATGATGTTAACTACGGCAGATTATAAAGGAGAAGTTGCTTGGCAAACAACTCATATAGTAAGATATATTTTAATTTTCTTATTTGGTTTTACAGGATTATTTATTGTTTTAATTTTTTCGAAAATAAATTTAGAAAAAACAAATAAATTTATTTCTATTTTTAATCTCAAAGTTGGATTTATTATATTGATGATACCCAGTATTTTGCCTTTCATGACTGCAGTTGACTCTGGTCGTTATATGAGTATGGCTTATACATTCCCATGTATTTTTTATTTTGGTTTATTAAATTCTAATATAATTAATTTTAACTATGAAAAAGCTAACATTTTTGTTGAAAATTCAATTTTGAAATTAAACAAATATAAATTCATTATATTATTTTTGTTATGTTTTTCATGGACACCAAAAGCTGTATATCACGAGGATATTGGATCATTTCCCCTCTATAGAACCTTAATTAAAACTACAAATTTTATTGATAATTTTAAAAACTTTAAATTAGGTCAGTTATAATTAATATAACTAATAATTATGTTTTATGATCTTAAAGATAAAAAACCAAAAAACTCTGGTGAAAATTGGGTTGCTCCTAATGCCACAATAATAGGCGACGTTACATTAGAAAAAAATACAAGTATTTGGTTTAATGCAGTTCTCAGAGGAGACATTGAAAACATTCATATTGGTGAAGGATCAAATGTTCAAGATGGAAGTGTTTTGCACACAGACCCAGGCTGCCCACTAAAAGTAGGAAAAAATGTTACCGTTGGTCATTTAGTTATGCTTCATGGATGTACAATTGGAGATAACAGTTTAATTGGAATTGGAGCTGTCATTTTAAATAAAGCTAATATTGGAAAAAATTGCATCATAGGAGCGAAAACTTTAATTACAGAAAATAAAGTTATACCTGACAATTCTTTAGTTGTTGGCTCACCAGGCAAAGTTATTAGAGAAGTTACTGAGGAAGAAAAAAAAGCAGTATTTGAAAATACAAAACATTATCAAGATAATTGGAAAAAATATTCTAAATCAATTTTTTGAGAGGAGTTAAATGCCAGCAGGGTATGTAATAGCACAATTGAAAATAACTAATCATGAGAATTATAAAGAGTATGTTGAAAAAGTAACCCCACTTGTAAAAAAATTTGGTGGAGAATTTTTAGTAAGAGCTGGTGAATTTCAAATTTTTGATGGAGAAACAAAATTTCCTAGAATTATTATTCTTAAATTCCCTACATATGAAAAAGCATTAGAATGGTACAATTCTGAAGAATACAAACCAATAAAACAAATAAGACTGGATAATTCTGAAGGTACAAATATAGTTATTAAAGGTGTATAAAAAAATATTACTAATATTACTAATTACTCTATTCAGTTCATCAATTTTTGCTTCTGATAAAAAACCAGGTAGATTCTTTGAAGATCAACCAGATGTAAATGATGATTATCAAATCCATTTTATCTATCTTTTAGCAAAAAAAACTAAAGATAAAGAAAGAGATATAAACGGTTGGATAGAAAAAGAAGTAAAAAAAATAGATGACTTATTTTTCAAAATGACTGGAGATAAGCAAAGATTAAAATTTGATTATCGAAAAGATGGCAAGCTTGATATTTCATTCGCGAGATTGGATCGTAAGGCAAGAAAAGGTGGTTGGAATGTAAATTATCCAGATTATTATTTGCAAAAACAAGGATTTAATAATCCTAAAAAATTGTATTTTTCTTTTACTGACGCATCAAGTGGTGATGGAGGGCAAATGGGACCTCATCATGGATACTTGTTTATTAAAAGAGCCTCTGGTCAGATAACAAAAATTTCTATCCATGAATTACTGCATGGTAATGGGTTTGCTATGCCTTGTACTAAAGGAGTTAAAGACGGAGCCCACTTGGGTTCGGGTATTCTAAGTCATGATTTATCAACTAAATTCGGAAAAGCAGTTTACGATCATAAAGATCCAACATGTCCTGATTTAAAGGACTCTGTTTATTTAACACCAACATCCGAAACACCTTTTGATCCGTTACAAATTGCTTGTGCATTGGGTCAAAAGAAAAGAGGACAACCACCAGGAAATTATAAAATACCAGCCAGATACACTCATAAGAAATTACTAAAAGGTAGAAAAAATGAGTGGTGTACTTATAAATTAACAGAGTATGCTAAAGATGATTGGTTTAAGAAGTGGAAAAAATAATACTTTATTTAATTAAATAAGAGATCATTGACTGAATAAACTATTAATCCAATAATTATTATAAATAAAATCAAAAAAGATAATTTTCCACTTAACTTTGATTCAATTTTGGTTTTACCCTCTTTAAATTTTTTAAAATGAATACTTCCAAATCTCATTACAGCTAATCCTAAAATTATAATAAATGCTGCAAATATATATCCAGTTACCATCTATGGGACTAACCAGGTATCTTTATCATTTTCCAAATTAAACTTAGCTCTTCGATGGCCTTTAGCAGCTAAATAAAGCCATTCTATAGATTTAATTTTACACTGAATTACAGTAAAATTTTTGTAACCTTCTTCACTTTGTTCTTTGGTGTAATCAAAATTATCTAATTCTGGTTTTAAACCTGAAGTTGGAATATCAGATTCTGTTCCAGGACCATTATCAACCAAATAACATTTTCTACTAATATGTTGGGTTCTAGACCAAGATTCTTTTGTTACATCATTATTGTGATTAATCGTGCATTCAACTTTTAATCTTACCTGTATTTTTTCATCTTTGTCGTAAAACAACATTGCAGCATTTTTATTTGCTTTTAATTTTTCAATCTTATCAGACCTAATATCGCTATGATATTGGACAAGATTATTTGATTGATCAGATTTTCTTAGAACAACAATTCTTCCATCTATATCAGATTGATCACCACATATGAATACCGGTATTCTAAAAGGAGAACCTCTGTCTTTAATAGCATTGTCTAGCATTGACCAAATTTTCTTTTTGATCTCTGCAAAGTCCTCGTAATAAGGAACTGGATCCGTCACAAATATTATTTTTTCTTTTTTAATCTAGCAATCAAGCCTGAGCTATCCCAACGGTTTCCACCCATTTCTTGAACCTCAGCATAATAACCATCAATAATTTCTGTTATAGGAACAGGTGAGCCATTTTTTTTTGCTTCCTCGATTGCAATTTTTAGATCTTTTCTCATCCAATCAATAGCAAAACCATAATCAAACTTATCATCTGTCATAGTTCGGTATCTATTTTCCATCTGCCAAGATTGTGCTGCACCTTTAGATATAGTTTCCATAACTTTATCCATATCTAAACCGGCGTTTATTCCAAAATTAATTGCTTCAGATAAACCTTGGACTGTTCCAGCAATACACATTTGGTTCATCATTTTTGTTAACTGGCCACTTCCACAAGGACCAATTAATTTTACTTTTTTACTGTAACAATCAATCACAGTTTCAGCCTTTTTAAACACTTCTTCATCCCCACCAACCATTACTGTTAGTATTCCGCCTTCAGCGCCAGCTTGACCTCCTGAAATAGGAGCATCTAAAAAACTAAAACCTTTATCATTTGCTTTTTTATTTAATTCTCTTGATACTTCTGCAGATACAGTTGAGTTATCAATAAAAATAGACCCAGCTTTTGCTGTGTTAAATAATCCATTTTCTCCAGTTGCTACTTCTCTTAAATCATCATCATTACCAACACATGTAAAAATGAAATCAGCACCATCTGCAGCCTCCGCAGGTGTATTCGCCATTTTACCTTTATATTCACCAATCCATTTTTCAGCTTTAGACTTTGTTCTATTAAAAACAGTTACATTGTGTCCGGCTTTTGATATATATCCAGCCATTGGGTAGCCCATAACCCCAAGACCTATGAAAGCAACATTACAAGTCATAATTTATTTCTATGTTTAAAAGTTTAAGTTTAAAAGTAATTGTATTTGGATTTATTTTTACATTTTTTTCAAGTTTTGGACAGAGTTTTTTTCTTGGCTTATTTAATTCTAGTATTAGAGACGCATTATCAATTACACATGGACAATTTGGCTCAATTTATGCATCAGCCACTTTACTAAGTAGTATTGTTTTAGTTTGGATTGGAAAAAAAATTGATGACGTAAACATATTAAAGTTTGCTTCTTATGTAATTATTTTTCTTTCTGCTTCTAGCTTTATATTTTCAAAAATTTCATCAGTTATTTTTTTATTTATAGGAATTTTTTTAATGCGATTATCTGGACAAGGATTATCAAGTCACACTGCAACGACAACCATATCTCGATTTTTTGAAAAAAATAGAGGCAGAGCTTTAAGTACAGGTTGGTTAGGATTGTCATTGGCTGAATTTATAATGCCAGTTTTAATTGTTTTTTTATTAACTTTTATAGAATGGAGAAATATTTGGGTTTCAATATCTATTTTAGTTATACTTGTTTTACCTGTTGCAACTTTTCTTTTAGTTAAAGACGTTAAGCTTGATACTAGAGAAGAATCTAAAATAAAAGAAAACTATAAAGAAATCAAACAATGGAAAAGAATTGAAGTTTTAAAAGATTATAGATTTTATATCATCTGTATGACAATGCTCGCTATGCCATGGATTGCAACTGGATCTTTTGTTTATCAGTCTTTTATATCTTCATCTAAAGAATGGGGTCCTTATGTGATTGCTCAATCATTTATGGCTTACTCAATTTTATCGGTGATCACTCTTTTTATATCAGGTTTTTTAATTGATAAATTTTCAAGTAGAAAATTATTAATTTATATGAATGTACCACTTTTTTTTTCAACTGTAGTTCTTTACTATTTTAATGCATCATTATCCTCTTTTGTATTTTTTGGTTTACTTGGAGTAACTAATGGTCTTGCAAATGTTCTTGGTTCTTCAACATGGGCAGAGATTTATGGTGTTAAATATATTGGATCCATAAAAGCCTTAACAACTGCGTTAATGGTATTTGCAACAGCTTTTGGCACAGCTTTATTCGGTTTTTTAATTGATATTGGTTTTTCAATTGAACAGATAGCCGTTGTTTCAGGAGCCTATATCTTTGGCTCAATTATTCTTCTTTATTCAGTTAAAAATAAGCTAAACCCTCAATATTTATAAAATAGCCCTTGATTTTTTAAGACTCACTGTGTAGATACTCCCCATGGCTAGAGTTACCGTAGAAGATTGTATAGATAAAGTAGAGAGTCCTTACGAATTAGTACTTGTTGCTAAAGAAAGAGCTACTCAACTTAATGCAGGAATAGAACCAACAATTGATAGAGATAACGATAAAAATACAGTTATTTCTTTAAGAGAAATTGCAGAAGAAAAAATTAAAGTTTCAGATTTAACTGATAGTGCAGTTTATAAACTTAGAAAACATGTTGAGCAAGTTGATGATAGCGCAGAGGATGATGAAGAAATAGGCGATGATTTTGAAAATTTATACAAAGGTGAAATCTCAAAAAGTGGAACCCCAATTTTACCATCTAAAAGAGCAAGAAAAATACCTGAAAAAATTCAAGTTACAAAAGAAGATTTAGCTGAGCTATCTGAAACAGCTACAGCAGAAGTTGATAATTCCTTAGGCGAAGAAACTATGAATGAGCAAGGAGAAGTTTCTTTAGATGAAGTATCTGAATCTGAAAATCAAGAAGCAGACGTATCTTCAGACGACACTGAAGCTTCAAACTCTTAAAAAAATAATATAAAGTTATACTATGAATAGGAAAGTATCAGTTGCTCCTATGATGGATTGTACAGATCGTCATGAACGATATTTTCTTAGATTAATATCCAAAAACACACTTCTTTATACTGAGATGATAGTCGATGAAGCCATAAATAGAGGAGATAAAAAAAAGTTATTAGAGTTTAATATTAATGAGAAACCTGTAGCACTTCAATTAGGAGGATCTTCTCCAAAACTTTTAGCTGAAGCTACTAAAGTAGGCGAAGATTTTGGTTATGATGAAATTAATCTAAACTTAGGTTGTCCTAGTAAAAAAGTTGAAAAAAATAGATTTGGTGCTTGTTTAATGAAAGAGCCAAATTTAGTGGCAGATTGTTTAAGTAAAATGCAATCAGTTACAAAACTACCAGTAACTATAAAAACAAGAATTGGTTATGATGATGTGGAAGATTATGAAAATTTACATAGTTTTATTTCTACTCTAAAAGCAACAGGGATTAAAACTTTTATCATACATGCAAGAAAAGCAATGTTAGGTAAATTTACACCTAAGCAAAATTTAAATATTCCTCCTCTAAAATACGAATATGTTTATAAATTAAAAAAAGATTTTCCAAATGAAGAGATTATTATCAATGGAGGAATAACTTCAGTAGATGAAATAAAACCTCATTTAGAAAAAACAGATGGTGTAATGATAGGAAGAGCTGCGTATCATACCCCTTATTTATTAGCAGATATTGAAAGAGAAATATTTAATAATGACGATGTTCTAAGCAGACAAGATGTAATTGAACAGCTTATTCCTTATGTTAAAGAAGAATTAAAAAAAGGAACAAGATTGAACCAAATCATGAGACATACTCTTGGTTTATTTCATGGTCAAACAGGTGCAAGTTATTGGAAAAGATATTTAAGTGAAAACATGTGTGTAAGAGATGCTGATGTGAAAAAAATTGATCACATTATGGATAAAATTAAATACAATAATGTAGATACTAGAGTAGGGCAGTCTGCTTAATTCAATATTAACAAACGAATATAGTTATATTATTTTATTAATGGCTTTAACGGCTATACCAGTTGGTTTTGTTGCTGGATTATTTGGTATCGGTGGAGGGTTGATAACTGTTCCCTTTTTATATTTTATTTTTGGTTCTTTAGAAATTGATCCTCAATATGTTATGCATCTTGCTGTAGGAACTTCTTTTGCAATAATAATACCCACATCTACAGTTTCAGTTTTAACACATCATAAATTTAAAGCCGTTGACTTTGACGTTGTAAAAAACTATGGTCTTTTTGTTGTATTAGGAGTTGTTATTGGTACTATTTTTGCTGCTTCTTTAAAAACTAAATTCTTGGTTTTATTTTTTTCTATAATGATCTTATTTTTAGGAGTTTATTTATTGTTAATAAAAGAAAAGGAGCAAAACATAATTGTTAAAATGAAATTACATCTAAAAGTAATCCTTGGTTTTATTGTTGGTTTTATATCTGCACCTATGGGTATAGGAGGGGCGGTAATGAATGTGCCTATCCTCAAGTTCTTTGGCTATTCAATAAATAAAGCCATAGGAAGCGCAGCAGCTATAGGCTTTTTAATTGCTCTTTTTGGAGCAATAGGTTTTTTAATTTCTGGTAATTATTTAAATTCTAATCTTCCATTAAGTATTGGCTTTATAAATATTCCTGCTTTTCTTATATTTATACCAATCACAACTTTCATGGCTAGAATAGGTGCAAAAACTGTTCACAGTATCGATAAAAATAAAATTAGTAAGTTTTTTGGAATGTTTCTACTAGTAATTTCGATTAAATTTTTTTACGAATATTTAAAATTATAAAAAAAAGAGGTGACTTCAGTCTCCCTCCATCACCTCACTTACTAAGAATAGGTGATTCTTTACATTTTTATGAACACTTATTAGTTGAAAATGAACTTTGTTAACTATTAAATTTTTTGATCGTATTTACCAATTTTTCCAGTTTTTTGGAGTAAATCGTCAATAAAATCAAATATTTCTTTCTTTCTTTCATCCGATGTAGGACTTTCGGTTACAATTACTAAAGATGGCTTATTTGAGGAAGCTCTTATAAGCCCCCAAGAACCATCTTCGAATGAAAACCTAACCCCATTAACAGTTAAAATATCATTGATAGTTTGGCCATCTATTTTAGTATTATTTTTTTGTAAATTTTTAATTTGTTTAACTAGTTCTTCTACAACAATATACTTCTCTTCATCTTTGCAAAAAGGTGCCATTGTTGGAGTTTGAAACGTACTAGGTAATTCACTAATAATTTCACTCATTTTTTTATTTTGATTATCTAATAAGTGACACACTTGAATTGCTGAGTTAATTCCATCGTCATAACCATATCCTAAAGGTTGATTAAAAAAGAAATGGCCACTTTTTTCAAAGCCCGCTAATGCTTTTTCAGTGTTTACTTTTCTTTTAATGTGAGAATGACCAGTTTTCCAATAAATTGTTTCACAATTGTTTTCTAATAAGATTTTATCTTTTGAGTATAAACCTGTTGATTTTACATCTACTATAAATTTTGAATTTTTATGTTTGCCTGACAAATTCCTAGCTATTAAAAGTCCTATTTTATCTGAAAATATTTCATTACCATTATTGTCAATAACACCGACCCTATCTCCATCACCATCAAATCCAAAACCTATATCAGCATTGTTTTCTTTAACTGCTTTAGCTATTTCATGAAGCATTTCCAGATCCTCTGGATTTGGATTGTATTTAGGAAAATTCCAATCTAGGTTACAATCTAATTCTATTACCTCACACCCTATACCTCTTAGAATATCTGGGGCAAAAACACCTGCTGTTCCGTTTCCACAAGCCACCACTGATTTTATTTTTTTGTTAATTTTGTTTTTACTAATTAGGTTTTCTTTATAAATTTTATCAAAATCTTTTATTTGCTTTTCATTACCTTCACCTTTTGTAAATTTTTCATTTAAGGTAATTTCTTTTAATTCCTTCATTTCTTCAGGTGCATGAGTTAGTCCTTTTTTGATACCCATTTTCACACCAGTCCAACCATTTTCATTATGACTTGCTGTAACCATAGCAACCGCATCTGCATCTAAATTGAATTGTGCAAAATAAACCATTGGAGATAATGACAGACCAATATCTTCTATATTGCAACCTGTAGACAATAATCCTTTTTTAAGAGCTGCTTTTATTTCCTCACTATAAGAGCGATAATCATGGCCAACTATGATTCTCGGATTTTCTTTTTTAGTTTGAATTTTTATTTGTGTTCCAAGCCCTTTACCAAGATTCTCTATTCCAGCTGAATTTATGTCTTTCTCATACAACCAACGAGCGTCATATTCTCTGAACCCATAGGGATCTATTTTTATATTTTGGCTCATTGGTTATTTATTTACTGTTTATTATGTTAATTTCTTGAAAAAAATTTTATTTTTTTATTGATTATCAAATTGTCGCGTTCTATAAATGTTCTGTTGTCGAAATACTTATTTAGTATATTTACAGCAAACGCCTACAACATATAGTTGTTTTCGTATTAATAACAAAATATATTAAACTTTTATGAATAAGATTCTTTCTCAGGCCCTCAAAAAAGCTGTCTCTGAATATAGCCCAGCAGTTAAAGAAGTTTCTAAAATAAATAAGCCTGATCTTTTTTCCTTAAATAATGAAACAGAATTATTTCAAAATGATAAAGGCATTATAATTAAAATTGACCGATCAAGAGATGCAAACCTTACTGACTTTGGTAAAGCAACTTTAAAAGATAGATATCTAGGTTTAAACGAATCTTACCAAGATTTGTTTGCAAGAGTAGCAAGCACATATGCAGATGATAATTTACACGCACAAAGAATTTATAATTACATAAGCAATCTTTGGTTCATGCCAGCAACACCAGTTTTGTCAAATGGTGGTACAAAAAGAGGTTTACCAATTTCATGTTTTTTAAATGAGGCATCTGATAGCTTAGGAGGCATTCTTGATTTATGGAGTGAGAATGTTTGGTTAGCAGCGAAGGGTGGAGGAATTGGAAGCTACTGGGGTAACTTAAGATCTATTGGTGAAAAAATAGGAAGAGTTGGAAAAACTTCTGGAATAATACCTTTTATAAAAGTTATGGATTCTTTGACTATGGCAATTAGCCAAGGGTCATTAAGAAGAGGTTCTGCTGCATGTTATCTTCCGATAGATCATCCTGAAATAGAAGAGTTTATTGAAATGAGAAGACCAACAGGTGGTGATCCTAATAGAAAAGCATTAAATTTACATCATGGTGTTTTAGTTTCTGATGCATTTATGAGAGCTGTAGAAACAGATGAACAATGGGCATTAAAAAGTCCTGCTGATGGAAGTGTTCAACAAACTATTTCTGCAAGAAATTTATGGATAAGATTATTAACAGCAAGAATTGAAACTGGAGAACCATATATAATTTATATTGATACTGTTAACAGACAAATTCCACAACATCACAAGCTAGCAAATCTTACAGTTAAAACTTCTAACTTATGTAGTGAAATAACTTTGCCAACTGGAATTGATAAAGATGGAAGAGATAGAACAGCAGTATGCTGTTTGTCTTCGTTAAATTTAGAAAAATATGATGAATGGAAAGATGATCCAGATATGATTAGTGATGTGATGAGATTTTTAGATAATGTTTTATCCGATTTCATTAATAAAGCACCAGATCAATTTAAAGATGCAAAATATTCTGCGGAAAGAGAAAGAAGCGTTGGATTAGGTGTGATGGGTTTTCACTCATTTTTACAAAAAAATAGAATTCCACTGGAGTCAGTGATGGCAAAATCATGGAATAAAAAAATATTTAAAAATATTCATGAGAAAGTTAATCAAGCTTCTAAAGATTTGGCTGAAGAGAGAGGTGCATGTCCAGATGCAGCGGAGTATGGTTATAGAGAAAGATTTTCTAACAAGACAGCAATCGCTCCAACTGCTTCAATCTCAATTATTTGTGGAGGAGCATCACCGGGAGTAGAGCCAATTGCTGCAAACAGCTATACCCACAAAACTTTATCGGGTTCTTTTAATGTTAGAAATAGATATTTAGAGGAAATATTGGAAGGACATGGTAAAAATGACGATGAAACATGGTCTACAATTACCACAAACCAAGGATCGGTAAACCATTTGGATTTCCTTACAGATCTAGAAAAAGATGTATTTAAAACTGCTTTTGAACTTAATCAAAATTGGATAATCGAGCTAAGTGGAGATAGAACTCCATTTATTTCACAAGCTCAGTCAGTAAATTTGTTTTTACCAGCAGATGTCCATAAGAAAGAATTACATAAAATTCATTTTGATGCTTGGAAGAAAGGTTTAAAGAGCCTTTATTACTGTAGATCAAAATCAATTCAACGAGCTGAAAATATTAACGATGCTAAATCAACTGATATTACAGCAAATGTTTATAAATCTAAAAATCAACAATCTAACGAAGAGCCAGAATACGAGGAGTGTCTATCATGTCAGTAGCAGAAAAAATAAATAAAGAAATTATTCAACCAAAAAAAATGGGATTACTAGTTGAAAACCCTGTTTATAAACCTTTTAGATATCCTTGGTGCTATGATGCTTGGTTAACTCAACAAAGAATTCATTGGTTACCAGAAGAGGTTCCTCTCGGAGATGATGTTAGAGACTGGCAAAAAAATCTTTCGCAACCAGAAAAAAATCTACTCACTCAAATTTTTAGATTTTTTACTCAAGCTGATGTAGAGGTTAACAATTGTTATTTAAGACATTACACAACTGTATTTAAACCAACAGAAGTATTAATGATGATGACGGCGTTCGCTGCAATGGAAACAGTCCATGTAGCAGCTTACTCTCATCTTTTAGATACAATTGGTATGCCTGAGTCAGAATATTCAGCTTTCATGAAATACAAAGAGATGAAAGACAAGTACGATTATATGCAGGGTTTCAACGTAAATTCCAAAGAGGATATTGCAAAGACAGTTGCAGTGTTTAGTGCTTTTACAGAAGGATTACAGTTATTTGCAAGTTTTGCTATTTTGTTAAATTTTCCAAGACACAATAAAATGAAAGGAATGGGACAGATAGTTACTTGGTCTGTAAGAGATGAAACACTTCATTGTAATTCTATGATCAGAATTTTTAAGGAGTTTATAAAAGAAAATCCTGAAATCTGGACACCTAAACTTAAAAAAGAACTTTATGAAGCTTGTAGAACAATTGTTGAGCATGAAGATGCCTTTATCGATTTAGCCTTTGAAATGGGTCCGATGGAAGGTTTAACTGCGCAAGAGGTTAAAGGTTATATTAGGTTCATTGCGAATAGACGACTTATTCAATTAGGATTAGAGCCAATTTATGATATTCAAAAAAACCCACTAACTTGGCTTGATACAATGCTTAATGCAGTTGAGCATATGAATTTCTTCGAAGGTAGAGCGACCGAATATTCTAAAGCATCAACACAGGGTACTTGGGCAGAAGCTTTTAGTTAAAAAAATTATCTTTGATTTAACTGCATCACTTTTCGATGCTTGTTACCTTTGTAACTAGCTAAAGGTCTAATTAGTTTGTTAGCAGCATGTTGTTCCATTATGTGAGCAGACCAACCTGTTATTCTTGAAATTACAAATATTGGGGTAAAAAAATCAGTTTCAAATCCCATTAAATGATAAGTAGGTCCTGTAGGATAGTCTACATTAGGATATATATTTTTTTCTTTTATCATTACCCTTTCAACAATATCGTAAATTTTTTCGAATTTTTTATCTTTCTTAATTTTTGCAACTTTTGCAAAATACTTCCTCATGGTTGGAACTCTAGAATCACCTGATTTATAAACTCTATGTCCAAATCCCATTACCACTTCTTTATTTTTTAAGGCGTTATTTATCCACTTTAAGGCATTTTCAGGCTTTTTAATTTTATTCATCATATGCATCACTTCTTCATTAGCTCCACCGTGAAGAGGGCCTTTTAAACTGGCGATTGCACCTGTTATTGCCCCATGTATATCAGACAAACTGCTAGTGATTGTTCTTGCCGTAAATGTAGAAACATTAAAACTATGCTCAGCATAAAGAATTAGAGATACATCAAAAGCCTTAACAATTTCTTTCCGAGGTACTTTTCCAAAACACATATAGAAAAAGTTTTCAGCAAAAGTTAAAGTTTTTTTTGGTTTAATAATTTTTTTTCCTTTCCTTATTCTGTAAAAAGCAGCTAGTGCTGTAGGAGTTTTTGCAAAAATTCTTAGGGCTTTTCTCATATTTGCTTTAGGTGAAGAATCGGTGGTCTCTTTATCTTCCAATCCCATTACACTTACAGCAGTCCTAGCTACATCCATCGGATGAGATTTTTTTGGCATATGCCTAATAATCTCATATAAATTTTTAGTTAACTCCCTATGATTTCTTTCTTCTTTCTCAAATTTTCTAAGCTCAATAGTATTTGGTAAATCTTTATTTAAAATTAAATAAGCAACCTCCTCAAATCTACAATACTCACATAAATCTTGAGCAGCATACCCCCTATAAGTAAGCGAATTAATCTCAGGCATTACTTTTGAAACCTCTGTTTCATCCACAACAATGCCCAGTAATCCCTTCTTGATATCATCACTCATTATTCATGTCCTTCTGTATTAAAATTATAAATTTTCTCATCTAATGAATTATATTTTTCATAATCAACTAATTCATAAAGTCTTTTTCTAGTTTGCATCTTATCTATAATATTGTTTTGATGTCCATTTGCATAAATGTCTCTTAATCCATCTTCAACATTTTTCATCGCTAATCTTTGTGTTGTTACTGGATAAATAACAATATTATAGCCAAGATTTTCCAATTCTTTATAATTAAATAGTTTAGATTTACCAAATTCAGTCATATTAGCTAGCAAGTAACCAGACAATTCTTTACGAACTTTTTCAAAATCTTTTTCATCTTCAAGAGCTTCTGGGAATATTATTTCAGCACCTGCATCAATATATGTCTTACATCTTTCAATCATTTTATCAATTCCTTCAACACTTTTGGCATCTGAACGTGCTATAATTTTAAAATTTTGATCTTTTTTAGCAGTAACACATTCTTTAATTTTTTTAACCATAGCATCAGTTGAAATAAGTTCTTTATTATCAAGATGCCCACATCTTTTTCTTTCAATCTGATCCTCTAAGTGGACACCTGTTATTCCAAATTCTTCAAATGTTTCTATAGTTTCTTTACAAGATTTAAATCCTGTATCGATATCAACTATTGTTGGAAGATTAGTAACTCTAGAAATTAAATAAGATCTTGTAGCAACATCTTGCAGTGTTGTTAAACCAATGTCAGGAAAACCAAGATCATTAGCCATTACTCCACCAGATACATAAACTGCATCATATCCAATTTCTTCAATTAATTTAGCTGTGAGTGGATTATAAGCACCGGGAACTCTTAATATTTTATTTGATTTTAATTTTTGATCAAAATCTAATCTTTTTTGACTTGGTTCTTTTTCTACAAAGTGCATTAAAAAATTCCTTTTTTATTATTTCTTTTTAATTTACTCTTTTTAACCACAATATTTAATTTGTGAAGTTGACCGGATTTTAAATTTTTTAAATTTTGTACTGTTTTTAAAAAACGATCACTCTCTTTTTTATTTAAAATACCATCAGTTAAATTTAAAAATTTATTAATATAATTTTTTCTCTTAAATGGTCTAGCTCCATATGGATGTGCATCTGCTCTGTCTAGTTCCTCTTTTATTTTTTTTCCATTATTAAGCGTTACTACTACTTTAGCACCAAATGCTTTATTTTTTGGATTTGGATCATGATATTTTTTTGTCCATTTCTTATCTTCATAAGTTTTTATTGATCTCCAAATCTTAATGGTGCTTTTCCTATTAGCTCTAGTTTTTGTATAAGATTTAACATGATGCCAATCTCCATCTTCTAAAGCCACAGCAAAAATATACATAATAGAATGATCAAGAGTTTCTCTACTGGCATTAGGATCCATTTTTTGTGGATCATTAGCACCTGTTCCAATTACATAATGAGTGTGATGACTTGTAAAAATATCAATTTTTTTAATTAGATTTAAATTTGGAATTTTTGTTTTTAGTTTTTTAGCTAGATCTATTAAGGCTTGAGACTGATATTCTGCAGAATATTCTTTTGTATATGTCTCTAAAATAGCTTTTTTACTTTCACCTTTTTTTGGTAAAGGGACTTTATATTTTGCTTTTTTACCATCCAATATTCTAGCTATGACACTATCTTCACCTTCGTATATTGGACTTGGAGCGCCTTCACCTCTCATGGCTCTGTCTACAGCTTCTATACCAAGTTTACCCGCATGCGCAGGAGCATAAGCTTTCCAACTTGAAATTTCTCCTTTTCTAGATTGTCTTGTAGATATTGTTGTGTGTAATGCTTGTTGAACAGCTTGATAAATAGTTTCAGTATTTAATTTTAACATTGTTCCTAATCCAGCAGCTACACTAGGACCTAAATGAGCAATGTGATCAACTTTATGTTTGTGTAAACAAATACCTTTAACTAAATTTACCTGAACTTCATACGCAGTAATTATTCCCCTTATTAAATCTAATCCATTTTTTTTATTTTGTTGTGCTACACTAATAAGTGGAGGAATATTGTCACCTGGATGACTATAATCAGCAGCTAAAAAAGTATCATGAAAATCTAATTCTCTAACAGCTGTTCCGTTTGACCATGCTGCCCATTCACAATCAAATTTTAATTTTGAGTTTACACCAAATAAAGTTGCACCATTTTTTCTAGAGTGTCTTAAAGCCATTTCTCTAGATGAAATTACAGGTTTTCTGTTTAAAGAGGCGATCGCAACAGAAGCATTATCAATAATTCTATTGATAACCATTTCAATAGCATCTTTATTTAATTTGGCATTATCACTAGCTATCTCTGCTATTTTCCAAGCAAGCTGATTCTTTTTTGGAAGATTAATTTTTGATGGATATACTTTAACTGTATGTAATAACAAAATAACTCCTAATTTGTGATTTTGTTTTAATAGTTAAAATAAATTAATCAATATTAAAGATATTTAGATACTATTTTTTCAATACCTACAAAGTCTTTTATTAAGTGATTATGATAAATTTCATCAATATTTTTTTCAGTATATCCATCTTCTAATAAAATCATTGGGATTTCTGCCGCTTTAGCAGCATTTGCATCTGACTCACTATCGCCAATCATAATTGATTTATTTTTACTACCATCTAAAATTTCTATGATTGTTGTTATGTGCCTTGGATCAGGTTTGCAATAATCAAAAGTATTGTAACCAGCAACATACTCAAAGTAATCATGAATACCAATTTTTTTTAGAAGATCTACTGCAAGATGTTCAGTTTTATTAGTACATACAGCCATTGATATATTTTCTTTTTTACACCAATTTAAAAAATCTTTTACACCAGGCATCAAAGTACTTTCATTTAAAATATTATTTCCATAATATGAAATAAACTCATCTGTCATTTTATTTTTAATTTTCTCATTAATCGAAGTTAACTCTTTTTTGGCTTGGCTCCATATAGATCTACCAATCATTGCTCCTGCTCCTTGACCGACAGCACTTTTAAGTTCATCAAGAGATTTTGTAGGGTATCCAAATTTCCTCATAACATGGTTATGAGCAAGCATTAGATCAGGTGCTGTATCTACCAAGGTACCATCTAAATCAAATAAAATTGTAAATTTTTGTTTCATTTTAAAAGTATTTTAAAGAAATAAATTGTGAATTAATCAATTTATATACTTAATGTAAATCAATTTTAAATGAAAGTTTTAAATCAAAAAAAACTTAGAGAAAAATTTATAAACTCAGGTGTAAAGATGATTGGTCCAGAGACTATTTTTTTTTCAAAAGACACCAAGATTGGAAATAATGTGACTATAGAACCTTATGTTGTTATAGGCTCTAAGGTAAAAATTGGGAATAATGTAATTATAAAATCTTTTTCACATTTAGAATCTTGTAAAATTGAAAATAAAGTTGAGATTGGTCCATACGCCAGAATAAGACCTGATACAATTTTAAAAGAAGGATCTAAAGTAGGTAATTTTGTAGAGATTAAAAAAAGTACTATAGGAAATAAATCTAAAGTAAATCATTTATCTTATGTTGGAGATACTCAAATAGGAAAATTAGTAAACATTGGAGCAGGCACAATTACTTGTAATTATGATGGAGCAAATAAAAATAAGACAAAAATTAAAGACAAAGTATTTATAGGCTCAAACTCTTCTTTAGTTGCTCCAATTACTATAAACAAAGATAGTATCGTTGGAGCTGGATCAGTAATAACAAAAAATGTTAAAAAAAAATCTTTAGCACTAACAAGATCGCCACAATTAGAAGTTAAGAATTACAAAGGAAAGAAAAAGTAATTTATGTGTGGAATTATTGGAATATCAAGTAACAAACCTGTTTCTGCAAATATAATTAATTCATTAAAAAAATTAGAGTACAGAGGATATGACTCAGCAGGTATAGCTACACTTTCAGATGGTGAAATCAATGAAGTTAAATCAGAGGGTAGAGTAGATAATTTAGAAAATAACTTTGATTTAAAAAACTTAAGAGGAAATATTGGTATAGGTCATGTAAGATGGGCAACTCATGGAATTCCAAATAGTTTAAATGCTCATCCCCATTCTTCTCATAACGTATCTGTAGTTCATAATGGAATTATTGAAAACTCTACAATATTAAAAAAACATTTGATTAATAAAGGTCATAACTTCAAATCACAGACAGATACAGAAGTAATTGTTCATTTAATAACAGAACATTTAAAGAATTCAGAATTAGAAGAGGCCATCACAAAAACTTTAAAACAACTCCATGGTAGTTTTGCTCTTGGCATTGTTTTTAAAGATATGCCAGACTTATTAGTTGGTGCTAGAAGAGGATCGCCATTAGCTGTTGGTTATGGTCCAAACGAAAACTACCTAGGATCAGATTCTTATGCTTTAAAATCTATGACAAATAAAATTACTTATCTTGATGATGGTGAATTTTGCATTGTTAAAAAAGATCAAGTTCTTTTTTTTAATGAGGAAGGAAAAAAAGTTAATAAAAAAATATTAGAACTATCATCAGATCAAGCAAGTTATGACAAAGGACATTTTAAACATTTCATGGCAAAAGAAATCGAAGAACAACCAACAACAATTAAAACCGGAATTAAAGAATATGTAGATAATATAAATAAAGAAATAAATATTTTTAATTTTCCTTGGAAAATAGAAGAGATAAACTCAATTACCTTAATAGGATGTGGAACAGCGTATCACTCTTGCTTAATGGCAAAATATTGGTTTGAAGAACTTACAAATTTAGATGTCAATATAGATATAGCGTCAGAATTTAGATATAGAAAAAATAGATTTAAAAAAGACACTTTATATGTCTTTGTTTCACAATCTGGGGAAACAGCAGATACTTATGCAGCTTTAGATATATGTAACAAAAACAGTATGAAAACATGTGCTGTTGTTAATGTAATTGAAAGCTCAATAGCAAGAGATTCTAATTTTGTTTTACCAATTCATTGTGGTCCTGAAATTGGAGTTGCATCAACAAAAGCATTTCTAGGTCAAATGCTTGTTTTATATATATTAGCTTTAAAACTTGGATCAATGAGAAATGAAATTGAAAAAAAAGAATATCAAGAAAAAATTAAAGACCTAAAAGCTTTGCCTGGCTTAATAGAGAAAACACTGCTTTATGATAATGATATCCAGGCAATATCATCAACATTTAACGAAGCAAAGGGTTCAATGTTTTTAGGAAGAGGGTATTCATATCCAATAGCTTTAGAAGGTGCATTAAAACTTAAAGAACTTTCATATGTTCATGCTGAAGGATATCCAGCTGGCGAAATGAAACATGGACCTTTGGCCTTAATAGAAGAGGGCATGCCAGTAGTTGTTTTGGCCCCAAGAGATAATTATTATAAAAAAACAATTTCTAATATGCAGGAAGTTATTGCTAGAGGAGCGAAGGTATTATTGATAACTAACAAAAGTAAAGACAAAGTTGTGTCAGAAAATATTTGGGAAACTATTGAAGTTGAGAATACAAATGATGACTTACTTCCATTTCTTTTGACTATTCCGCTTCAAAAACTTGCTTACTACTCTGCTCTTAAAAAAGGTTACGACATTGATAAGCCTAGAAATTTGGCTAAATCTGTCACTGTTGAATAAACTTAAAACTCTGCTAAAACACCTTCAGGTTGAACATGAAAATTTGGAAAAAAAATAGTTGGAGAAAATATCCTGTTAAACACATACCAGATTATCCAGATAAAAAAGAACTGGATAAGGTTTTAGATAAGATAGGAACATTTCCTCCGTTAGTCTTTGCAGGTGAAACAAGACATCTTAAAAGTCAGTTAGCAGATGTTGTTGATGGTAAAGCATTTTTACTGCAAGGCGGAGACTGTGCAGAAAGTTTTGCAGAATTTAACCCAGATAACATTAGAGATACATTTAAACTTATGTTGCAAATGTCATTAGTTATGACTTATTCGGCATCTCTACCAGTTGTAAAAGTTGGAAGAATAGCTGGACAGTTTTCAAAACCCAGAAGTGCTCCAACTGAAATAAAAGATGGTGTAGAACTGCCTAGCTACTTAGGTGATAACATAAATGCAATGGAATTCACTGAAAAAGCTAGAGTCCCAGACCCAAAAAGATTATTCAAAGCTTATTCTCAATCAGCAGCAACCCTTAATCTTATTAGAGCTTTTTCGAAAGGAGGTTTTGCAGATTTAAACAAAGTTCATTTGTGGAATTTAGATTATATTAAAAAAAGCCCTCAAGCTAAAAAATTTAAAGATCTTGAAGATAAAATTGCTGATGCTATAGCTTTCATGAGAGCATGTGGAATTACCTCAGATTTTAATAATAGATTGTACACGGTAAATTTTTGGACATCACATGAAGCTTTACTATTACCCTTTGAGGAGTCAATGACGAGAACAGACTCTACCACAGGAGAAAATCATGATACCTCAGCACATTTTGTTTGGATTGGTGATAGAACTAGACAATTAGATGGTGGTCATGTTGAATTTTGCAGAGGTATAGAAAATCCAATTGGAATTAAATGTGGACCGACTTTAAAAGCCGATGATCTAATTAATCTTTGTAATCGAATTAATCCAAAAAATGAAAAAGGTAAAATTACATTAATATCAAGATTTGGAGCAGATAATGTATCAAAATTTTTACCAAAATTAATTAGAGCAATAAAAAAAGAGGGATTAAACGTGATTTGGTCATGTGATCCTTGTCATGGAAATACAATCAAAGCAACTTCAGGTTTCAAAACAAGACCATTTAATAGTGTTTTAAAAGAGGTAAAAGAAGTTTTTGCATGTCATCAAAGTGAAGGAAGTTATGCAGGAGGTCTACATATAGAACTGACTGGTCAAGATGTAACTGAGTGTATAGGAGGGGCTCAAAAAATATCTGAAAAAGATTTATCTTCCAGATACCACACTCATTGTGATCCAAGACTTAATGGAAATCAAGCTTTAGAACTAGCTTTTTTAATATCTGATGAGATTAAAAAGAATAGCTCCTATTCAAAAAATGCAGACAGAGCGGCATCTTAATACATTGTAAAAATTTAAATAATAATTATTAAAAAAATATGCACGTTTCAGAAAAAGTTAAATTTATCTCTAATTGGATTAAGAGCTATGTTCAAAATATGCCAACTAAGGCAGAATCATTAGTAATAGGAATTTCTGGAGGAATTGATTCATCAGTATCAAGTACACTAAGCGCAATGACTGGTTTGAAAACTATTGTTTTGTCTATGCCAATAAAACAAAAATCACACCAACATGATTTGAGTTTGAAACATCAACATTGGTTAGTTAAAAATTTCAAAAATGTTGAGGCTCATACAATTGATTTAGATGAATTATTTTTAGCATTTAATGCTAGCTTATCAAATTTTGAAAGTGAGCATGGAATGGCTAATTCAAGAGCTAGATTAAGGATGACTACTCTTTATCAGGTAGCAGCAGCTAATAAAGGAATTGTTGTAGGAACTGGAAACAAAGTTGAGGACTTTGGTGTTGGATTTTATACTAAATATGGTGATGGTGGAGTAGACATTTCACCAATAGCAGATTGTAACAAAACTCAGGTCTGGGAATTAGGAAAAGAGCTAGGAATTTTAAAAGAGATTATCGATGCGCCCCCAACTGATGGCTTATGGGACGATGGAAGAACGGATGAAGGTCAGCTTGGTTTAAAATATAATGAATTAGAGGAAGCTATGGAGAATCCAAATTCTCCGAATCGTGTGAAATACGAAAATATAAGAAAACAAAATATGCATAAAATGGAGCCAATTCCTGTATGCATAATTCCAAATTAATCAAATAGATTCACAAATCTATAATTTAAGTATATTTCTTCAACTATGAGTTTAGATATTTTTTTAACAAATAATCTTACTAATAAAAAAGAAAAATTTGTTCCCAAAGATAAAAATAATGTGAGAATGTATGTTTGCGGCCCAACTGTTTATGATGATCCTCATATTGGTAATGCTAGACCAGTAGTTGTATTTGATCTTCTTTTCAAAATTTTAAAAAATAAATATCCAAAAGTAACTTATGTAAGAAATATTACAGATGTAGATGATAAAATAATAAAATCTTCAAAGGAAAATAATATTTCAATTTTAGAGCTTACTAAAAAAATTATTCAAAGTTTTAATGAAGATTGTGTTTATCTAAATTGTGAAAAACCAAATCATGAGCCAAAAGCAACGGAGCATATTTCTGAGATGATAGAAATGATCTCTGAATTAATTAAAAAAGGATTTGCATACGAAAAAAATAAGCATGTTTATTTTGAAGTAAAAAAATTTAAAGATTATGGGAAGTTATCAAACAAAAAATTAGATGAATTAGTTACAGGATCAAGAATTGAAGTAAGTGATAATAAAAAAAATCCTGAAGACTTTGTTTTATGGAAACCGTCAGAAATAGACGAGCCTTCATGGGATTCACCTTGGGGTAAAGGTAGACCAGGTTGGCACTTAGAATGTTCGGCAATGTCTAAAAAATATTTAGGAAAAGAATTTGATCTTCATGGAGGAGGTGTTGATTTGTTATTTCCCCATCATGAAAATGAAATAGCTCAATCAAGATGTGCAAATGATAGTAACGTGTTTGCTAATTATTGGTTGCATAATGCATTTATTACAATGTCCAATGAAAAAATGGCAAAATCACAAGGTAATATTTTAAAAGTTAAAGATTTTAGAAATAATAAAAGTGGTCAAGTTTTAAGATTAGCTTTGATGAGTGCACATTATCGGCAGCCACTTGATTGGAATGACAAACTTTTACAGGAATGTGAAAACATAATTAGCAAATGGTATAATGTTTATTTAAACATAAAAACAAAATCAAAAATTTCAGATGAAATTCTTAAACCTCTTCTCGATGATTTAAATACACCAGGCTATATTGCTAATTTACATAAATTATATGAGAAAGCATCGAAGGGTTCTGAAGACGATAAAAAACTGTTTATTTCAGCCTGCCATTTTATTGGATTATTGAATGAAACTAAAGAGGATTGGCTTAAATTTAAGAAAAGCAAGGCATCAATTTCTGAAAATGAAATTTTAATTAAAATTAATCAGAGAAATGAAGCTAGAGTTAATAAAAATTATAAAGAAGCCGATAAAATAAGAGATGAGTTATTAGACAAAGGTGTTTTAATAGAAGATAAAGATGGTAAAACGGTCTGGAAATTTAAATGAGTAAAGATCGTTTATATATATTTGATACAACACTACGAGATGGTGCCCAGACTCAAGGTGTAGACTTTTCTATTGATGATAAGGAAAAAATCTCATTAGCATTAGATAAATTAGGTGTTGATTATGTTGAGGGAGGATGGCCAGGAGCAAATCCAACTGATACTGAGTTTTTCAATAAAAATCACAATTTTAAATCAACGAAATTAACTGCATTTGGAATGACTAAAAAATCTGAACACAGCGCAGATAATGATCCTATGATTTCATCATTAATTAATTCAAAAAGTACTTCTGTTTGCTTGTTTGGAAAATCATGGGATTTTCAAGTGGATGTAGCTTTAGGAATTAGCAATGAGCAGAATTTAATGAATATAAGTGAAAGTACAAAACATATTGTTAAATCTGGAAAAGAGTTCATGTTTGATGCGGAACATTTTTTTGATGGATATAAAGCTAATCCAGAGTATGCAATGTCTTGTTTAAAAGCTGCTTTTGATAATGGTGCTAGATGGATTGTTTTATGTGATACTAATGGCGGTACTCTTCCACACGAGATAACAAATATTGTATCTAAAGTAAGCAAGCAAATCCCTGGAAAAAATTTAGGAATACACGCTCATAATGATACCGAAAATGCTGTAGCTAACAGTCTTGCAGCAGTTCAAGCAGGTGTCAGACAAATCCAGGGCACAATCAATGGTTTGGGTGAAAGATGTGGAAATGCTAATTTAATGTCATTAATTCCATCATTTTTTTTAAAGAAAGATTTTTCAGATAAGTTTGAACTAAGTATTAAAAGAGAAAATTTAAAAAACTTAACTCAATGCTCAAGATTATTAGATGAGATATTAAATAGAAAACCAAATAAACATTTACCTTATGTTGGAGCTTCAGCTTTTTCTCACAAGGGTGGAATGCATGTCTCAGCTGTTCAAAAGGATCCTAAAACCTATGAGCATATAAATCCAGAAGAAGTTGGGAACTCTAGAAATATAGTTATTTCAGATCAATCGGGACAATCCAATATAATGTCGAGATTAAATTCAATAGGAATTAAGGTTGAGAAAAGTGATTCAAAAATTAAAAAACTTTTAGATGAAGTGAAAGATCGAGAATTTATTGGTTATAGTTATGATGGTGCTGACGCATCTTTTGAGTTGTTAGCTCGAAGATTAATGGGGGAGATACCAAGATATATTTCAATTAATGAATATGACGTTTCAGTAAAGAAAGATAATACAGGAGAAATTGTTTCATATGCAAAAGCTCAATTAGAAGTTGATGGAGACAAAATTTTGTGTGAAGGACAGGGTAATGGACCTGTAAATGCTTTAGATAATGCAATTAGAAAAAATGTTAACAAGTTAGCTAAATATTCAGAATATTTAAAAGATTTAAGACTTGTTGATTATAAAGTTAGAATTTTAAATACTGGTACAGAAGCTATAACAAGAGTTAGTATTGAAAGCACAGATTCTAAGGGTGTTAACTGGTTCACTATTGGGGTATCACCAAATATCATTGACGCTTCTTTTAAAGCCTTGGTTGATAGTTTAGATTATAAGTTATTCAAGGATAAAGCTCCTGGAAGTTTGTAAGAATGAAAATTAAAAAATTTTCAGAAAAACCATCTGACATAAAAACCAGAATAGGTGCTAAACCAATAGTTTGTTACCCAAATACCAATATTGAAGAAAAAAATTTAAGTATTTTACATTCCGCTCGAGAACACTTGGTTAAAAAAGAGGAAGTTATAATTTCCCCAAGGGACGCAAAAACTTTTGTAGTTAAATTTGGTGAGTTTTTTAGAATTGAAAGTGTAGAGGGACCTCAAGTAGGTGATTTAAATTTATTTAATTTGAATAATTTAGAGGAAAAATTCTACTCAGGAAAAACAAGAGCACTCTATGGAACTCATCTTTCTGTTGGAGATAAAATGTTTAGTAGTTTTCCATATCTTAGATCTTTAGCAACAATAACTTGGGATACTTTAGATTGGTATGATTATGATAAAGATGGAGGATCAGTTCATGATGTAATTGGTACTAGATGTGATCCATATACATCAAAACTTCTGAGCGATAAAGATTATCATTATTGCTGTCATTCAAACTTAACAAGAGCTTTAGTTAAAGAAAAAAAAATTCAATTAGATCATGCAGAAAAAATAGTTCATGATGTCTTAAATGTTTTTATGTTAACTGGATTTACCAATGATACTAAACAATATTTTATGAAAGCAAGTCCTGTAAGACCTGGTGATTATTTAGAGTTTTTTGCTGAAACAGATTTGCTAGGTGCTCTCTCTACTTGTCCAGGAGGTGATTGTGGATCTGAACATTCATCCGATGTAGCAAAATGTTATCCATTAAAAGTTTCTATTTGGACAGTAGATCCAAAATATTTAAATGATATCAAACCATCAACTATTTCTAATTATAACAGAAATCATGGCATAGATTAATGTCTGTTAACAATATTTCTTTCATTTTGCATAAACCTCAACTCTCAGAAAATATTGGAGCATGCGCAAGGGGTATGAAAAATTTTAATTTTAATAAACTTATTGTTGTTGATCCTAAACCAATATTTCCAAATGATAAAATTTTAGCAACCTCCGTAGGAGCAAAAAATATAATTAATAAGGCAAAAAATTTTGAAAATTTAGAAAAATCTTTAAAAAATATTGATATTGTAATTGCAACATCAGCACGATTTAGAAATAAAAATATTAAGCATATCCAATTAGAAGATTTAAAAAAGATAAATTATAAAAAGAAAATAGCTTTTTTATTTGGCTCAGAAGCATCTGGTCTATCAAATAATGAAATAAGCTATGCCAATTATACTCTTCAAATTCCGACAAATCCTGATTTTAAATCATTAAATCTATCTCACAGCTTAATAATAATTGCTCAATATCTATCAAGCATAATTATTTCAAAAGTATCTTCTTTTAAGAAATCAAATAAAGTTAAAGCAGCATCTAAAAAAGAGATAGTTGCTATGGCAAACCTTTGTATTCAGAATCTTGAAGAGATTAATTTCTTTAAATCAATAGATAAGAAACCGATAATGCTTGAAAACCTGAGGAATATTTTTTATAGGATGGAATTATCAGCGAAAGAAACACGTATTTTATCTGGTGTATTTGCAAGTTTAGGTAAAAAACGTTGATTGACAAAATTATGAGTAAGTTTATAAAGCCCACTATTAAATGACAAAAAGATTAAACTCTAAACATAAAGTAGATAGAAGATTAAAAGTAAATCTTTGGGGAAGACCTAAGAGCCCCTTTAATACTAGAGCGTATGGACCAGGACAACATGGTCAAACAAAAACATCAAAGCCATCTGATTATGGAATACAGCTCCAAGCTAAACAAAAATTAAAAGCATATTATGGCAACATTAACGAGAGACAATTTAGAAATATTTACAAAAAAGCAGTGATGCTTAAAGGTGATACTGGAGAAAATTTAATTGGTCTTCTTGAAAGAAGATTAGATGCTGTGATTTATAGAGCAAAATTTGCAACAACAATTTTTTCAGCTAGACAATTAATCAATCATGGCCATGTAAAAGTAAATGGTAAAAAAGTGAATATTGGAAGTTATTTAGTTAGAGAAGAAGATTCAATTGAAATAAGAGATAAATCAAAACAACTTGCAATAATTGATATTGCTCTTGCAAATAAAGAAAGAGAAACTCCAGAATATATTCAGATGGATGAAAAAAACAAAAAATTAAAGTTTGTTAGAGTTCCAAAGTTTGAAGAAGTTCCATATCCAATTGTTATGGAGCCTAATCTGGTGATTGAATATTATTCTAGATAATTAACTTTTAGCCTTATAATTTATATTTTTGCTTTCAAAAAGTTTTGCCAATTCACCACTTTCATACATTTCTTTAACAATGTCGCATCCACCAATAAATTCGTTTTTAACATAAAGTTGTGGGATAGTTGGCCAATCACTAAAAACTTTAATACCCTCTCTTAAATTTTGATTTTCTAAAACATTTATACCTTTGAAGTTTACTTCAAGAACTTTTAATATATTTGAAGTAGCCATTGAAAACCCACATTGTGGAGCGTCAGGTGTGCCTTTCATAAACAAACATACTTCGTTATTTTCAATTTCATTTTTTATTAAATCATTTGTTTGTTGATCCATTTAACTCTCCTTTGTTTTAATTGCTAATGCATGTAGTTCATTGCCCATTCTACCTTTTAATGAATTGTAAACCATTTTATGTTGCTCAATTTTACTTTTTCCAGAAAATTGAGACGAGGTAACTGTTGCTGAATAATGATTTCCATCACCTGCTAAATCTTGTATTTCAACAATTGCATCTGGCATTGCCTCTTTTATAAAATTCTCAATTTCTTTTAAATCCATCGCCATTATTTACTAATATACTTTTTTAGCCAACTTTTATTAGAAGTTGATAATTCGTCAATTGTAACTTTTGTCTTATCATTAATATATAGTTCATTTTCATTAATTGTGCCAAGTTCATCGAAATGGACTGCATTTTTATGCAATATATCAGCCACTTTTTTAAAATCTTTTTTGTTTATTTCTATAATATATCTACCTTGATCTTCAGCAAAAAAGTATTCTATTTCATTAATTAGATATTTGGGTTTTTTAATATTTATTCCTTTTTTTCCTTTAATACACATTTTTGATACTGCAGTAATTATGCCTCCTAAAGAAACATCATGAGCACTTTTTATTAAATTATTGTCAATTAATTTGAGTAAAGTTTCTCCATTATTTTTTTCATTAAATAGATTTACCTCAGGTGGAGGTCCATTTTTTTCATCTAAAATATTTCTTGCAAATAAACTTTGATCAATATGTCCTTCGGTTTTTCCAATCACTAAAACTAAATTATCAACTTCTTTAAAATCCATAGTGATCATATTATGATAATTCTTGATTAACCCAACCCCACCAATTGCAGGCGTAGGTTTTATACCTTGATCTTTTGTTTGGTTGTAGAAAGATACATTTCCAGAAACTACTGGGAATTTTAAATATTCGCTGGCTTCACCAATACCCTGAACACATTCAACAAACTCACCCATGTTTTCTTCATTTTCAGGACTACCAAAATTTAAACAATTCGTGATAGCAATAGGTTTTGCGCCAACAGATATAAGATTTCTAAAACTTTCACAAACTACTTGCTTTCCACCAGTTAAAGGGTGAGCCCAACAATAAATTGCAGAGGAATCTACCGAAGCAGCAACAGCTTTATCTGTACCATGAACTCTTACAACACCCGCGTCTCCTCCAGGTTTTTGTATTGTATCTCCCATTACAGTATGATCATATTGTTGCCAAATCCATTCTTTGCTGCATACATTTGGATTTGCTAAAATTTTTTTTAAAATATCAATAATTTTTAAATGCTTAAGATCTTCTTTCTTAATTTTATTTTTTTTTGGTAACTTTGCTTTTTTCCATTTTCGATCATACATAGGAGAGTTTTCAACCAATGTATTAACAGGTATGTCCGCAACTTTTTCTTCATCAAAATAAAGTTCTATTTTTTTTGACTTAGTGGTTTTTCCAATTATCGCAAAATCTAAATTCCATTTATCAAATATTTTTTTTGCTTGATCTTCTTTACCG
>CABYSP010000008.1 GCA_902521675.1 uncultured Pelagibacteraceae bacterium | reverse complement strand
AATCAAAACTTATAAATTATTTTAATGGAGACTATGCAAAATCTAAAATTGAAGAGGACCTAGATAAATTTTTAAAGAAAATTAAAAAAGATAAAAAATATTCTTTATCAAAAAAAGATATAATTTTTCTAGAGGCGCTTAAATCTGATGGAGTTGAAATTTCAAAAAAATATGACGGTCTTTATGAGGTGAAGCAATCAGAAATGCCTGCCGATATTCAAACAATGATAGATAATAATGAGATTGGTGCCGCATTGTTGAGAATAATTGAGGTAATTGGACCTGACAAAATTGAAAATATTGATGAAGATACAGTTTATTTTATTATCAATACTTTAAATCAATTAAATGTTGATTTAATTAGAAACAAACTATTGCTTAAAGTTCTTCCTTTAAAAGTATAAAAATTATAATAAAATCAAGTTATGGCTATCAGAACTATAATAACAGAACCTAATAAATTACTTAGACAAATTTCTAAACCAGTCGATCGTGTTGGTAAAGAAGAACAAAAATTAATGGATGATATGCTAGAGACAATGTATGACGCAAACGGAATTGGTCTCGCAGCGATACAAGTTGGTGTACCAAAGAGAATTATTGTAATTGATATAAGTAAAGATGAGAGCAAAAAAGAGCCAAGATATTTCGTAAATCCGGTTATCAAAAATAAGGATCCTGAAAAGGCAACTTATGAGGAAGGATGTCTTTCTGTGCCAAATCAGTTTGCAGAAATTGATAGACCTAGTAAGTGTGAAGTAGAATATCTTGATTATGATGGACAAAAGAAATTGTTAAAGGCAGATGGTCTTCTTGCAACATGTATTCAGCATGAAATGGACCATTTAGAGGGCATACTATTTATTGATTATCTTTCAAAATTAAAAAGGTCAATGATAATTAAAAAATTATCTAAGAAAAAATCTACAGCAGCAGTTCTTTAAACATGCTAAAGAAAATAGTTTTTATGGGTACACCCATGTTCGCTGTTCCAATTTTAAAATCACTTTATCAAAATGGATATCCTATTTCTTGCGTTTATACACAACCACCTCAAAAATCTAAAAGAGGTCAAAAAATTAACAAGTCACCAATTCAATTAATTTCAGAAACTTTAAACATTGAATTTAGAACGCCAAATTCATTAAAAGAAAATTTAGAGGAGTTAGAGTATTTTAAATCTTTAGAAGCAGATTTAGTAATAGTTGTTGCTTATGGTCAAATTATACCCAAGTCATATTTAAATTTAACTAAAAAAGGATTTATTAATATACATGCATCTATTCTTCCAAAATGGAGAGGTGCTGCTCCTATTCAAAGATCAATTATGAATTTAGATAAAGAGACAGGAATTAGTATTATGAAAATAGGAGAGGAACTAGATACAGGACCTGTATGTAATATTTATAAAATTAATATAGAAAACAATTTAAACGCTGAAGATATTAATGAAAAGCTATCAAGTTTGGCTGCAGAGAAAATTTTAGATAATATCGATGAAATATATGAGGATAAAGCAAACTTTATAGAACAAGATCACTCTTCAGCGACATACGCACCAAAAATTCAAAAATTTGAGGGGCAGATTAATTGGAAAGAAGATGCTAAAATTATAATTGGTAAAATAAATGGACTTTATCCAGTACCAGGAGCTTATTTCATGTTTAACGGTGAGAGATATAAAATATTAAAAGCAGAAATTGGACAAACACTAGGAAAACCAGGTGAGGTTTTATCTGACCATTTAGAAATTTCGTGCGGAGATAAAAAATCAATAAAAATTAGAGAAATACAAAGACAAGGAAAAAAGCCTCAAAGTATTGGAGAATTTGTTTTAGGAACACAAATTAAAAAAGGCTCATTTTTATAATGAACAGATACCAAATACTTATTGAGTATGTAGGGACAAATTTTAGAGGATGGCAAATTCAAAAAAAAGGCCCAACTATTCAAGGATTAATTCAAGAAAAATTATCAAAGTTATTAAAAGAAAAAATTGTTTTACATGGTCAAGGAAGAACTGATGCTGGGGTTCATGCATTTGAACAATCTGCGCACTTTGATTGTAAAAATAAAATAACCGATACAATTAAATTTTTAAAATCCATAAATCATTTTTTAAATTTAAAAGACATTGCAATTAAAAATATTAAAAAAAGAAATAATAAATTTCATGCTAGATTTTCAGCAAAACAAAGAATTTATAAATACTTTATTTTTAATCAAATAAGCCAACCAATAATTGAAAAAAATAGAGCATGGCATGTTCGTAGGCCTTTAAATTTAGAAATAATGAAAAAGGGTGCAAAAAAGTTATTAGGAACCCATGATTACTCAACTTTTAGATCTTCAAGTTGTAATGCAAAAAGTCCAATTAAAACTATAAAATCAATAAGTATTAAATCATCAAAAAATAAAATTGATTTTCAATTTAGTTCTCAATCTTTTTTACAACATCAGGTTAGATCTATGGTTGGTTGTTTAAAATACTTGGGGGAAAAGAAATGGGATTTGAAAACTTTTGAAAAAAGATTTAAGTCAAAAAAAAGAACAATGTGTGCACCTCCTGCACCAGCAAGCGGTTTATTTTTATTTAGAGTTCTTTATTAATTTATTTTTATTGCTCATGGCAAATTTTTTGTTTATTCGCCATCTAGACTCAGCTCTCACAATATAGCCACAACAGTTTTTTGATTTACATTTACAAGGAAATTGTTTGTAGTTTTCATCATAACCAAATCCATAATCACAGGTAAACTCCTCACCTTTTTTAATGTCCTTGATTGATTTAACCCATATTTTCAATCCCTTTCCATCGTAATCACAATTATTATCACAAGAATGATTGATTAAACCCGCGGTATTCCATGGAAAATCTCCATCTAGATCGTATCTTTTATTTATTGTGAATAAATATATTGGTTTACTATTATCGTATTTATCAGAGTCTTGTGTTTGCTTTTTTGTTATAAGTTTTCCAACATAGTCAATTATTTTGGTTCCCTCTTTAATGTCACAAGTAGCATAAAGTCCTCTACCTTTATTATCAATTCCAGACTTTTTTATTTTATATAATTTCATGAAGATTTTTATTTAGAGTTTTATTAAGATTTATCAATTAAATTCTAAAAGAGCATCAACATGTCTTTTAGTGCTGTCTCGAAGTGCGTTTAGGTCATAACCGCCCTCTAAAATTGAAACAACTTTTCCATTACAAAACTTTTTAGAACCCTCTAATACTCTTTTAGTAATAGTAAAATAATCCTCTGTTTTTAAATTAAATTGAGCGAGGGGGTCATCTTCATGGGCGTCAAAACCAGCGCTAATTAATATAAACTCTGGTCTAAACTCCTCTAATTTTTTTAATACACGGTCAAATACGTTTAAATATTCCTCTGAACTTATGCCAGCTGGCAAAGGTATATTAAAGATGTTGTTAAATTTACCTCTTTCTTGTTCAGAACCAGTTCCTGGGTAGTAGGGATATTGGTGAGTAGATATAAAAAGAACATTTTCATTTTCATAAAAAATATCCTGTGTTCCATTACCGTGATGTACATCAAAATCTATTATTGCAACTTTTTTATATTTATATTTTTTCAACAAATAATTTGCACCAATACTCACTGAATTTAAAATGCAAAAACCAGCTGCTTTATTTTGTGAACTATGATGTCCAGGAGGTCGAACACCACAAAATGCATTTCTAAAATCTTTTTTTTCCACTCCATCAATTGCAGCAATTATTGATCCAACTGCATCGAAAGTTGCATCTTTGCTTCCAGGTGAAATGATTGTATCACCATCAAGTGAAGAAAAACCTTTTTTTGGAAAAGAACTTTTTACTAAATTTAAATAATTATTTTCATGTGTGGTTAATAGAATATCATCAGAAACTTTAGATGGTTTCTTCCAAATAAGATTTTTGTTATTAAGTTTTTTAAAATTTTCTACTATGACTGATACTCTTGCTATTTGTTCTGGATGCCCAGGACCTGTATCATGATTTTGAGATGTATCTGATGTAATTAATCCAGTTTTCACTTAAAGTAGTTATCTAAGATTTTAGTATAAATTAAAGTTAATCTTTTTAAATCAGATAAGGACACACATTCTCCAACCTTATGCATAGTTTTTCCTACTAATCCAAATTCTAAACATGGAGCTATTTTTCTTATAAATCTAGCATCTGATGTACCACCAGTTGTAGATAGTTTTGGTTTAATTTTAGTAATTCTCTTAATAGTATTTTGTATCATAAATGTGGTTTTGTTTGGCTTAGTTAAAAAGGCCTCACCAGAAACACTATATTCAATTTTGTATTTTGATTTATTTTTATTACAAATTTGTTTTATTATTTTATTAATTTTATTCTTTAATTTGTGAGATGTATGTTTGTTATTAAACCTAATATTAAAGGATGCACCTGCTATTCCTGGAATTACATTATCAGCTGAATTATCAATGTTAATTTTTGTTATTTCTAAATTTGTAGGTTGAAAATCTTTTGTCCCTTTATCAAATTTAATTTCTTTTAACTCTTTAAGTATTTGGACTAAAGCTGTTGATGGATTGTTTGCTCTGTTAGGGTAAGCAACATGACCTTGAATACCAATCACAGACAATTTTCCAGTCATACTACCCCTACGACCAATTTTAATCATTTCTCCTAATTTATTTGGATTCGTAGGTTCTCCTACCAAGCAAAAATCTATTTTTTCTTTTCTTTTTCTTAAATACTCAACAACTTTTTTCGTCCCATTAATTGCAATTCCTTCTTCGTCTCCAGTAATTAGAAGGCTGATAGAGCCACCAAATTTTTTATTCTCCTTAGAAAAGTTACTTACTGCGGTTACAAACGCAGCTATTGAGCTTTTCATATCATTTGCACCTCTGCCAATTAGGTATCCTTTCTTAACAGCAGGTTTAAATGGATTAACAGTCCAATCATTCAAATTACCAGGTGGCACTACATCCAAATGACCTGCATAACAAAAATTTGGACTTGAGGTACCAAGTCTTGCGTAAAGATTTTTTACAGGATAACTATTTTTATCTTTAAACTCGAGAATTTTAGTTTTAAAGCCGATCTTTTTTAATTTTTTTTCTAAAAATTTAATAACACCGGCATCAATTTTTGTAACGGATGGAAACTTAATTAGCTCTTTAGCTAATTGAAGTTCATTAATTTTTTGCATTTTTATTCTCTTAATAGATCGTTAACTGATGTTTTTGATCTCGTTTTTTCATCAACTTGTTTAATTATTACCGCACAATACAAAGATGGCGCTTGTGGATTGTTTTTATCAGGTAAGGATCCTGGAACTACTACTGAATAAGCTGGAATTTTTCCATAAGTTATTTCACCAGTTTTTCTATTAACAATTTTTGTTGATTGTCCAATATACATTCCCATACTTAGAACAGAACCTTCTCCAACTATTACGCCTTCTACTACCTCGGACATTGCTCCTAAGAAAACATTATCTTCAATAATTGTTGGTAATGCTTGAGCAGGTTCTAATACACCTCCAACTCCTGTACCAGCTGATATATGACAATTTTTTCCAATCTGACAACAACTTCCTGCACGACTAAATGTATCCATCATTGTTCCTTCATCAATGTATGCTCCAATATTTACATAACACGGCATCAAAACTGCATTTTTTCCAACAAAAGATCCTTTTCTTACAGGTGAATTAGGCACCATTCTAAAACCAGCTTTTTCATGATCTTCTTTTGTCCATCCAGCTGTTTTCCCTTTAAGTAAATGAGCTTTGTCATACCAACTACTATAAGGACCATTTAAATTTTCCATTGGATACATTCTAAAACTTAACATGATTGCTTTTTTAAGATGTTGATGAGTAACCCATTCACCATTGATTTTTTCAGCTACTCTTGCTTTTCCACTATCTAAATCATCAATAATTTGATTAACAGCATCCTTTAAAGATTTATCTGAATTTTGACTTATTTGGTCTTTATTTTCCCAAGCTTCATTTATAATATTTTCAATACTCATAATTTTTATGAGTTTTTAATAACCTTATTTCTTTTAAAAATAAAGAAAGATTTTCTATTTTGTAATCAATATATTCTTTATCAGACTCTTTTTTTCCCCAGTATTCATCATTGATCAACCAAACTGTTTTTGCTCCTCTTTCTTTTCCAATTGATAAGTTTTTTGCGATATCTTCAATGTAAAGTGTCTCGGTTGGATCGATTTGAAATTTTTTGATCATAAGATCAAATGCTTTTGCCTCAGGTTTTGGACTGTATTCAGCATCAACAATATCAAATACACCATCAAATTGATCATCAATTCCTAAGTGAGTAGTAATATTTTTAACATGTTTTTTACTACCATTTGTAAACACAAATTTTTTTAGATTAATATTTTCTAGTTCGTATCTTAAAATAGTGTCTTTTTTTAAAAAATCTAAATTAATATCATGTACGTAGTCTAAAAATTCTTTTGGAGGTATATCATGATGGATCATTAAACCGTTAAGGCTAGTGTTATATTTATGAAAATAATTTGTTTGTAACTCTTTTGCTTCTTTTAAATCTACATTCAATTTATTTGAAATATATTGGGTCATTTTCTTACTGACCTGTCCAAATACTCCTTCAAGGTCAGCATACAGCACACCGTCGCAATCAAACAAAATGTTCCTAATATCTTTTAATTCTTTCATTCTCTTATTAAGGTTCCTGACCCCTTGTCAGAGAATATTTCCCATAAACATGAATGTGGCTTTGTACCATTAATTATACCTACAGCAGTTACACCATTATTAATTGCATCTAAGCATGCATTTATTTTAGGTATCATACCCTCAGTGACAGTTTCGTCTTTAATCATTTCTAAAATTTCAGATGAAGAAATTTCTTCTATTAGTTTCTTATTTTTATCTAGAACACCATCTACATTCGTCATTAACAAAAGTCTTCTAGATTTTAAGGATTTTGCTATAGCCATTGCAGCTGTATCTCCATTAATGTTATATGTTTGATTTTCTTTACCTAAGCCTAATGGTGAAATTATAGGAATTTTATTTTGATTAATTACATTTAATATTTGTTCATTATTTATCTCATTAGGTATACCTACAAATCCTAGCTCTTCTGCTTCTGGTATCGTTTTTATAATGTTATTTTTTTTTGTATGAATAGAGATTGCTTCTGTTCCTTTGTCTTTTAAGGAATTAACAATATCATCATTAAAATCAATTAAAACAGACTCAACAATATTAATGATATTTTTATCAGTTACTCTTAAACCTCTTATAAATTTTGATTGAATATTTGATTTTTCTAGCTCTCTTTTAATTCTAGGTCCACCGCCGTGCACTACAACAGTTGCAAGGCCTAATTTATTTAAAACACTAAGATCAGTTATAAAATTATTAAATACATTTCTATCAATTAAAACGTTTCCACCGTATTTAATTACTATTAAATCATTTTTGTATTTTTCAATATATTTAGTTACTTCATTAATTGGTGGCCCATCTTTAGGTAATATCTTTTCAAGGTCCATTTATTATTTTTTAATTAGGTTACAGTTTTAACTGTTGTACGTTTCATTATTACAATCTGCTGAGCCATTGTTAAAATGTTATTAACTGTCCAATAAATTACTAATCCACTTGGGAATGGTGCAAGGATTACAGTTAAAAATAAAGGGAAGAACATAAATATTTTTGCTTGCATTGGATCTGTTGGAGCAGGATTTAACTTTTGTTGAACCCACATTGATACTCCCATAGCAACTGGCCATGCCCCAATTACAAGGAAAGAAGGTACGTCATAAGGAAACAATCCAAATAAATTAAATATTGAAGTAGGATCTTTAGCACTTAAATCTTGGATCCAACCATAAAAAGGCATATGACGCATTTCTATCGTTACAAATAAAACCTTATAAAGAGCAAAGAATACCGGAATTTGGATCAAAATGGGAAGACACCCACTCATAGGATTTACCTTCTCTTTTTTATAAAGAGCCATCATTGCTTGTTGCAATTTCATCTTGTCATCTTTGTGTACCTCCTTAAGTCTTGCCATCTCAGGCTGTAGAGCTTTCATCTTTGCCATGCTTCTGAATGAAAAGTTAGCAAGTGGAAAAAATGCTACACGAATACAAACAGTAACAGCAATAATCGCTAATCCATAATTACCAAATATTTTAAAGAAATACTCTAAAGCAGTGAACAAAGGTCGAGTCAAAAAGTACAGAAAGCCCCAATCAATTGTTAAATCAAATTTATCTATTTTTAAAGACTCTGCGTATCCATCAATAACATCAACTCGTTTTGCAGCTACAATTACTTGTAAATTTTCTTCTATGGAAGAATTACCAGTTAACTCTAATGGATCTGTTGTAACAAAGTTTATTCTGTACTTGTTCTTATAATCCATTGTCGTTTTGAATTCTTTTTCTCTTGGTGGAATAAGCGTTGATATGTAGTACTTATCTCCAATTCCTAACCATCCTTTTTGAGCTGTTCTTGAAAATTTTTTCTCTTCAATATCGTCATAATCTTCCTCAATTAATTCTTCATCTAACGTAGCAATAGGACCCTCATGAAGAATGTAAAAATCAGTTATACCTTCTGGGATCTGATTTCTTATAATTTGTCCATAAGAATAGAAGTCATAGTTTTTATCAGTAGAATTTATAACTCTTTGTTTTATTGTGAATAAAAACTTATCATCTAATGTAATTTCTTTTTCAAAAGTGATCCCCTGATCATTAGTCCAAATTAGTTTTATAGGAGATTGATCAGTTAATTTATTATTTCCAGAAACTGACCAAATTGAATCTGCATTTGGAATATCGATATTTTTATCAGTAGTTATAAATCCACTTTCAATTATATAGCCTTCTTTAGAGCTTCGTGGTGCAAGAAATTTTACTTTTTCTTCGCTTTCCAAACTAACATTGTATTCTTTGAAGGTTAGATCATCTATTGCAGCCCCCTTTAATGAAATAGATCCAATAATACTTTGGTTCTCAAATTGAATTCTTTCACTTTGTTGTAACGCTTCTTCTCGTGAAATTTCAGTTACGTTTTCTTTTTGATCAAGACTAGGTGCGTCTGAATTCTGTTCAGTCTTAGTTTTTTCAGTTAAATTTTCTTTTGTTACAGGAGGTGGTGCGAAAAATAGCGAGTATAATATAATTACAGCAGCTGATAAACTTATGGCAGCAATTATATTTCTAGTTTCCATTATTTATTATCCTTCATTTCTTTTTTAACTGGATCAAACCCTTCGCCGCCCCCTAAAAATTTTATTGGATGGCAGGATAAAATTCTTTTTATACTAACTAATAAACCTTTAAAAAAACCGTATTCTTTTAAAGCATCTATGCTGTATTCAGAACATGTTGGTAAATATCTACAAGAATGACCCAATAATGGACTAATCAAATATTTATAAGCTTTGATAAATTTAATTAAGATTAAAGTAAATATATTCATTATTTTATTTTTGCAAAATCCTGAAAAAGAGTTTCTTTTATAATTTTGTATTCATTATTTAGCATAGAAGACTTGGCTATAACAAGAAATGAATAATCAAAGTTTATCTCTACTTTTTTAACAGCTTCATTCATGATGTTTCTTAATCTTCTTTTAATTTTATTTCTCTTTACCGCATTGCCAATTTTTTTTTTAGTCACAAAACTTATATTTAGTCTTCTTTTATCTTTATTTAGTAGTTTTCCAAAAAAAATACTTACGTATTTATTGGTAATTTTTTTTTGTTTAAGTAAATTTTTAAATTCTTTGTTTTTTGAAAGAGCAAGTATTTTGCTTTTCATTATTCTATACAGAAACAGTTAGTGATTTTCTTCCTCTTGCTCTTCTTCTGGCCAAAAGTTTTTTACCACCTTTAGTTTTCATTTTTGAACGAAACCCGTGTTTTCGAGCTCTTTTTTTATTTGAGGGTTGATAAGTTCTTTTCATAATTAGATTTGATATAGTTTTTTATAATTTTTGCCCCTTTATATTAGTAATAATTAAAATAGCAAATAGAAGATTAAGCATTAAAATAAGAAGAATCATGGAAAATACAAAAAAAATTAAATTATTTATTGGTCTATCTTATTTGTTAATTATTTGTTTATTTTTATATTTTTTTTTTTCCAAATATAGCCTTCAAGAAATTACATCCTATGATTTTATTAGAGATAATAGATCATATTTTATTGGATTAAAAAATACAAATTTATTTTTAATTTCTATAATTTTTTTAGTACTTACTATACTTTGGGTTTTCCCTTTTTTAGGATTTGGTTCACCTGTCACTTTAATTGGAGGTTTTATTTTTGGAAAATGGATAGGAACAATAATTGTTGTTTTTGGTTTAAGTATAGGTGGAACCTTTTTATATATTTTTGCTAATTTTTTTTTGAAAGATTTAATTAGAGAAAAATTTCTAAATAAATTTAAAAATTTAGAAAATAAATTTAGGAAATCAGAATTTATCTTTCTGTTAATTTATCGTCTTATTGGAGGTGTTCCTTGGCAACTGAGCTGTATTTTGCCAACTCTTTTAAATGTAAAAATAAAAAATTATTTTTTTGCAACTGTTGTAGGTCTCACACCTGGAATTTTTTTAATTGCGTCTATAGGAAGTGGTTTAGAAAAAATTATAGATCAAAATACAGAGATGCCTGATATCAGTGATATAATACTTTCATCAGATATATATATCCCGCTCTTATCTTTTTTAGGATTAATATTGGTTACAATTATTTTTAGAAAACTTTTTTACAAACAGTAATGGTGCTCCCACCCTGTACTGACCAGGGAACTAGTCATTACCAATGACTTGTTATACCATTTAACTACAGGAGCTTAGAGACTAATTATATTTTATTGATAATAATGCATTTTTTTCAAATTATTGCCTTAATTTTTTAATAAATATGATTTATATCTATTTTAGGAAAATGTTATGGGAATTCATTACGATTACAAATCAACTAAAGGAAATAAGCTTATGGAAAAGCAAGCTAAAAGAGAGAGAAAGCTTGCTGAAAAAAAAGCTAAACGTTTAGCTAAAGAAAGCCCCAAACAAGAAGAGGAAAAAGCTCCTGCACTAGATCCCAATAAACCAATTTCTTTAGACTTCCTGACTAACCCAAACAAAGAATGAGTTCGAAAGACAAAAATGAGCGTTTAAGCTTGGCGCTTAGAAAAAATTTGAAGAAAAGAAAAATTTTCCAAAAAAAAAATAAAAAAAAAAATAAATAATGTCAATTCAACCTGATTCTTGGATTAAAAAAATGTGCAAGGAGCAAAATATGATAGAGCCTTTTTTGGATCATCAGGTTTCCGAAGGAAAAATTTCTTATGGATTAAGTAGTATGGGATATGATGTAAGAATCTCCGATGAATATAGAATATTTACTAATGTAAATAGTTCTTTGGTTGATCCAAAGAATTTTTCTGATGATAACTTTATAGAACGAAAAGGACCACACTGTATTATACCACCAAATTCATTCGTATTAGCAAAAACAGTAGAATATTTTAGAATACCAAAAGACGTTTTATGCATTTGTGTTGGGAAAAGTACTTATGCAAGAACAGGAATTATTTGTAATGTTACTCCAATTGAAAATGAATTTGAGGGCAATATTGTAATTGAGCTAAGTAACACAACTCCTAACCCTGCAAAAATTTATTCAAACGAGGGAATAGCACAATTTTTATTTTTCAAATCAGATATTCAGCCAGAAACAACTTATAAATCAAAGAACGGTAAATATCAGGGTCAAACCACAATTCAAGTTGCTAAGATTAAAAAGTAATTTATGGATAAATTTCTGATTAAAGGCCCTTGTAAAATCAAGGGCAATGTTTCAATTTCAGGCTCGAAGAATGCATCACTACCTATATTAGCTGCAACACTATTATTTGATAAACTTGTGGTTATCAAAAATTTACCAAGAGTTAGAGACATTGATACAATGTTAAATTTATTAAAGTCTCTTGGTTCTAAAATAATTTTATCAAGAGATAAAAAAACAGCAAAAATTATAAATAAAAAAAATATGAAAACGTTTGCGAGTTATTCTTTAGTTAAAACAATGCGTGGTTCTATTTTAGTTTTAGGTCCACTTATTTCAAAATACCGTAAATCTAAAATCTCTTTACCTGGTGGATGTTTAATTGGTGCTAGACCAATTAATTATCATCTAGCCGCATTAAAAAAACTTGGTATGAAATATGAATTAAAAGACGGATATATTCTAGCAAAATCAAAAGGAAAACTTAGCGGAACAACTATAAATTTTCCAAAGATAAGTGTTGGGGCAACTGAAAATTCTATAATAGCAGCATGTTTAGCAAAAGGGGAAACAGTTTTAAAAAATTGTGCAATAGAACCTGAGATTAAAGATCTAACAAATTTTTTGAATAAAGCTGGAGCAAAAATAAAATGGAGAGGAAGAGTTTGTAAAATCATAGGTGTAAATTCTTTAAATGAAACTGAATATTCTGTAATGGCTGATAGAATAGAAGCAGGCACATTTTGTGTAGCTGCAACACTTGCAAAAGGTAATTTGCAAATAAATAATTTAAATCCTAAAATTATTAATACAGAAGTAAAATTACTAAAAAAAGCTGGTGCTAAAATCAAAACAAGTGAGAATAAAATCTTAATTAAAGGACCTGAAAAAATAAAATCAATAAAAAGTATTAAAACTAGAGAGTTTCCAGGCATTCCTACAGACCTTCAAGCACAATTGATGGTTTTGATGTGCAAAGCAGTTGGCAAAAGTTCCATAACCGAAAGTATTTTTGAAAATAGATTTATGCATGTTGCAGAATTACAAAGGTTGGGAGCAAAAATAAATATTAAAAATAATACTGCTACAATAGAGGGAAATACTAAATTCATCGGCGCTGAATTAATGTCCAGTGATTTAAGGGCTTCTGTTGCTTTAGTTCTAGCAGCTATAGTTTCTAATGGTAAATCATATATTAACAGAATTTATCACTTAGATAGAGGTTATGAAAAAATAGAAAATAAATTAAAAAAAATAGGCATAAAAATTAAAAGATTAAAATAGTGAATAAATATTTAGCAAAAATAATAGCAAGTGACAAAGAAGGTTTACAAATGATTTCAGCTTGTAGTTCAGGGGCTAAAGTTAAAATTGCCGATATAAAATATCTCGCATCCAATAAGGTTTTTTTATTATCGATTGAAAGAACTAAAGTTGAAAGTGATCAAGAAGATAAAAAAATCAATAGTATTTGTAGGTTTGATTTTATTGATAAAGTAAGATCAAAGAACATTGATCAATCAAATCAAGAAACAGTTTTAGAACTAATAGGTATAGATTATTTGAAAAATGATGATGTTTATGAAATAAATCTTATTTTTAATAATAATTCTCATATTGCTTTAACTACTGAAACTATTGAAGCAATATTAGAGGATCAAAGTGAAATTAAATAGTTATGAAGATATTAAATAGTAAAAGTAAAAATTTTGACAAATTGTTAGAGAATTTGCTTTTACAGAGAAAAAAAAAAATTCAATCAGACTCTGTTTCTGTAACAAATATAATTGAAGATATTAAAAAAAATGGAGATAAAGCATTATTAAAATATGAGAAAAGATTCAATCAAAACAACACAATCATTCCTAGCTCAAAACAAATAAAAAAATCTATAAATTCTCTTGATAAAAAAGTAAAGAAAGCAATCGATACAGCTTATAATAGAATTTATAAATTTCATTCACTTCAAAAATTTAAAAATATTTCTTATACAGATAAATTTAACAATAAACTTGAATATAAATACGTACCTTTAGAGTCAGTTGCAATTTATGTTCCTGGTTCTACTGCTTCATACCCATCGAGTGTGTTGATGAATGCTATCCCGGCAATTGTTGCGGGCGTTAAGAGAATAGTTATGATTAATCCAGGCTACAAAGGAGAACAAAATCCAGCCGTATTATATGCTGCTAAAAAATGCAAAATAAAAGAAATTTATTCTATTGGGGGCCCTTCTGCTATTGCAGCAGTATCTTATGGGACTAAAAAAATAAAAAAAGTTCACAAAATAGTTGGTCCAGGAAACTCATATGTTGCAGCTGCAAAAAAAGAAGTTTTTGGTGTTGTTGGAATCGAAGGTATGACCGCAGGACCTTCGGAAGTGACTGTCGTTTGTGATAAATTCTCAAATCCTGAGTGGGTTGCAAGTGATTTAATAGGACAAGCCGAACATGATATTCTTGCACAATGTATTTTGATTTCAAAAGATAAAAATTTGCTAGATAAAGTAAAAATTGAAATTACTAAACAATTAAAAGGAATTCCAAGAGCTTCTGTTGCAAGAAGAAGTTTAATCAACAATGGAATTCTTATGTATATTTCTTCAGATGCTAAAATAATAAGTGTTGTAAATAAAATTGCACCAGAACATTTAGAATTAAATATTAAAAATTATAAACTGTTAATTCCAAAAATAAAAAATTCAGGATCAATATGTTTAGGAAAATATGCAGTGATGGCAATGACTGATTATAATGTTGGATCAAACCATGTGTTGCCAACCAATGGTTCTGCAAAATACTCAAGCGGTATAAGTGTAAATGAATTTTATAAAAGGATTTCATATATAAACTTATCAAAAAAGGGTATTGAAAGTCTTGGACCATCAGTTATAACACTTGCAAATTACGAAGGGTTGGTTGGACACGCTCAATCTGTAGTAAAACGAATAAGGAGAAAATAAATTTGTCAAAACAAGACTTACTGGAATTTAAAGGTACAGTGATAGATCTGCTTCCCAACGCCATGTTTAGAGTAAAATTAGAAAATGGACATACAGTTACTGCCCATACAGCTGGTAAGTTAAGAAAAAACAGAATTAGAGTTCTCCAAGGTGATAATGTGACAGTTGAAATGACACCTTACGATCTTACTAAAGGAAGAATTATCTTTAGGGGATAAATAAGGCTGAGTAGCTCAGGAGTAGAGCAGAGCCCTGAAAAGGCTTGTGTCGGAGGTGCGAATCCTTCCTCAGCCACCACCACAAAGTTTCATCTTGAAATAATCGTAAAAGAAATTAACTTAAGAGATATCAAATAACAAAAGGACTAAGAAATAAGATGAGTACACTACAAGGAAAAATTAAATGGTATAATGGTAAAAAGGGATATGGCTTCATTGAAAGAGATGATAAAGAAAAAGATGCCTTTGTTCATGCTTCAGCGGTAAAAGCTGCTGGTATGAGATATCTCAATGAAGGTGATAAACTTGAATTCACATTAGAAGATGGTCCCAAAGGTCCTTCTGCAGTTAATTTAAAAAAAATAGACTAATTTAGAAATTATTTAAAAGGGCGTTTTATCAATCAAATACATAAACGTCCTTTTTCTATTTAGACCTTGAATATTAATTTTTTTTGTCTAAAAGACTGTTTATGAATATAAATATTACTTACAGAAAGACTTTTAAAAGTACTCACAGAAACTGTTTCCATAGCCAGTAGGCTATTAATTTATATTATAATTTTAAATCCACATAAAATAAGATAAAAACAAAGAGGATAAGCCCGGGTGGTGTAATGGTTAGCACGGAAGTTTGTGGAACTTTAAGTTTGAGTTCGACTCTCAGCCCGGGTACCAAAAAATGAATAAAGAAAAAAAATTAATTCCTGGATTACCTTCAGGATTTGAAGATCGTTGGGATAAAAAACTTCTTCTCAAAAAAAAGCTTTTAAAAGCTATTGAGAATAACTTTGTTAAATTTGGAGCAGAGGCTCTTGAAACCCCTTCGTTTGAGATAAGTGAAAATATAGGATCTTTTTTGGCAGAAGATGACGCTAATCCTATGTCTGATGTATTCTCATTTGAGGATGGAGAAAAGAGCATTACTCTTAGGTATGATCTTTCAAGCCCACTAGCTAGATTTGTTGCTCAAAATAATCAAGAGCTTCCATCAATCTTTAAAAGGTATGCTATTCAAAATGTCTTTAGAAATGAAAAGGCTGGAAATGGAAGATTCAGAGAATTTATGCAAGCGGATTTTGATATCGTGGGAAATGTTAATCCTGCGCAAGCAAATGCAGAGCTTTGTAATTTAATATCAAGCACTTTGTTAGAGTGTGGTCTAAAAAAAGATCAATTTACAATCAACGTTAGTAACAGAAAAATAGTTCAAGGATTAATTGATGATTTAAAAATATCAGTAGAAAAGCAAGTAAAAGTAATTAGGGCAATTGATAAATTAGATAAACCAGGTTTTGGTTTAAAAGGTGTTGAAGATCTGCTTAAAAAAGAGAGAAAAGATATAAGTGGTGCAATTACTAAGGGCGCAGATTTAAACGATGAACAAGTGTCTGAAATACTTAATTTTCTAAAAATTAAAGATTTAAGAGAATTAAAAGAAATATTAAAAAATCCATTGTCTCAAGAAGGTATAAAGGAATTAGAACAAGTATTTGAAGTATTGGGTTACAGTTCAAATTTAAATCAGGTCAAAACAAATTTTACAATTGTTAGGGGATTGGCTTATTATTCAGATTTTATTGTTGAAACAAATCTAAATTTTAAAGTTACAAATAATAAAGGCAAAGAGGTCGATATAGGTAGTATTTGTTCTGGAGGAGCCTATGCAAAATTAATCTCGAGATTTAAAGGTGTGGATATTCCGGGCACTGGAATTAGTTTTGGAGTTGATCGATTGTTATTTGCTTTAATGCAATTAGATCAAATAAAAGTAGATATTCAAAAACCAGTTCTAGTTTGTGTAATGGATGAAAAATATCTTAAAAATTACTATGAAATTTTAAATCTATTAAGAAATAATAATATTAATGCTGAAATTTTTTTAGATACAAAGAAAAATTTAGGTAAGCAACTAACTTTTGCAAATAAACGTGAGTTGGATGTTGCAATAATATGTGGTGAAAATGAATTTAATGAAAATACAGTCACGATAAAAAGCCTTAAAGGTGTTAAGGGTGAAAATAATAAAACATTTCCAAAAGAAAATTTAATCGATGAAGTCAAAAAACTTATCTGAAAGTATCCTTAGATCAGTAAAATCCAAGGGTTTTAAATATATTGATTTACCCTCAGTAATTGAGGCCAATCACATTGTTCAAAGATCAGGAGAAAACTTTAGAAAATTTATCTTTTCTTTTACGGATCAGAATGGAAGAGAGTTATGCTTAAGACCAGATTTAACGATTGCATCTTGTTTAAGATATTTAGAAAATAATTTAAAGGGTAAGGAAAAAATTTTTTATAGTGGTCAAGCTTATCGAAAATCACAAAATAAAAAAGACTCAATCATAAGAAATCAAATTGGATTTGAAATTTTAGGATCTAAGGATGAGAAAAATGACGATAAAGAAATCATAAATACATCTATTAAATCACTTCAAAATATCAAATATTCGTCTGGAACACTCACTATTGGAAATGTTGAAATATTTAATTTATTAATTTCAAAATTAGACATTCCAAAGAGATGGAAGCTAAGATTAGCCAGACACTTCTGGAGAGAAGAATATTTTAATGATTTATTAAAAAGATTAGAAACTAATTCAGATGTTGATCCAACAATTGTAGAAATAGATAAAAAGCGTTACGTGAAAATGCTTAAAGAGGATTTATCAAATATTGTTGCAGGAAGAACAATTAATGAAATATTAAAAAGATTTGATCAGAAAATAAAAGATCCGAGAAGAGCTAGTAAAGGAAAGAATGTTTCAAAAATAATAAAAGATTTCTTAAAAATTAAATGTCCCGTAAATAAAGCAGCAATTGAATTAAATAAATTTTTTAAAAAAAATAGAATAAATTTAGCTGTAGATCAAAAATATTTTCCAATTTCTAATAACAAGGTTTCAAAATTAAATGTAGTATTTTCAGCATCCTTTGGAAGGCAACTAGAATATTACACCGGAATGGTTTTTAAAATTGATATTAAATCTAAAAACTTATTAAAAAATATAATAAATGGTGGTCGTTATGATGGTTTAATTTCTGACTTAGGATCAAAAAAACAAATTCCAGCAGTTGGTGCTGCTTTAAATTTAAATTACTAATGACAAAAAATATTTTAAATATTGGAATCCCAAGTAAAGGCAGACTTAGAAAAGATGTTTTAAATATTTTTAAAAAAAATAAATTAAATCTCATTTCTGAAAGAGGAGAAAGAGATCTTTTAGGATCAATAAAACAATTTAAAAATATTAAGATTTTATATCTTCATGCAAGAGAGATTATCGACAGACTGGGAGACGGATCTTTGGATATAGGTTTTTCTGGCTTTGATTTATTGAAAGAGAGTGAAATAAATACTCAAAAGAAAATTAATGTTATTAAAAAGTATGATTTTGGTAAAGCTACATTGGTAGTTGCAGTCCCAGATCCTTGGATAGATGTACAAACAGTTGCAGATTTAGAGGAAATTGCATTTGAATTTAAAGATAAGAAAAAGAAAAGATTAAGAGTGGCAACAAAATATCCAAATTTAACAAGGGAATTTTTGTTTTCAAAGGGTGTTACTCAATTTAAATTAATTGATAGTTTGGGTGCAACTGAAGCTTATCCTTTCACAGGCTCTTCGGAGATAATTTCAGATATAACGTCTACTGGGGAAACTTTAAAAGCAAATAATCTTCGTATTTTAAAGGATGGAAAGATACTTAGATCAGAGGCTTGTATGATGATTTCTAAGTCATCAAATAACAAAACAGGCCTAAGAAAAATATTAAAATTACTTTCTAAAAATTAAGTCTTTCCAATAAATTAGTATAATTTTGATAATATCAAGATTTCTAATAATTGCATAAAGCGCAACAATAACACAAATAATGAAGAATATTTTTAATATTAAAATTATTTCCATACAGTATTTTTAAATATTTAAATACATTAATCAAATATTTACTATAAAATAAAAAATTAGAATCATGGAAACTATATTATTAATTTTGCTAGTTTTATTGTTAGCAGGTGTTTTAGCTATTCTTTATCTAAATTTAAAAACTAAGCCTAATCAGGAAAACGAAAATAAAGAGGCTGAAGAAATAGCTAATTTAAAATCAGAAATTTCAAGTTTAAAGGATACCTTAAATACTACGATCAATAGCTCACTTGGTGCAATGTCGACTTCATTTAACAACCTATCAACTGGGGTTACTAAAGATATGACTGAAACTTTAACCAAGGTAGAGGAAAAGGTTGGCAATTTTAACCAACAAGTACAATTATTAAATCAAAGCCAAGAGGGGATAACAAAAATTTTAGCTGGAGTTAAGAAATATGGAACTCTTGCAGAATTTAGCCTTGACGCTCTTATTAAAGATTTGCTCCCAGCCTCTCAATTCATGACGAATGTAAAAATGAAGGAAGATACAAGTGAAAATGTAGAATTTGCAATAAAGCTTCAAGGAGATGTTTTGGTTCCTGTTGATAGTCATTTTCCAGTAGAAAAATTCAAAGCAATTACCGATGGTCATGACTCAGGAGATAAAAGGGCTGTTGCAGATGCTAGAGCAAAATTAACCTCAGCGTTTAAAGCAAAAGCTAAAAGCGTTAATGAAAAATATATTGTTCCACCAAAAACTACTGATTTTGCGATTGTGTATGCTCCTACAGAAAGCTTATACAAAGAGTTAACTGAATACCAAGATCCAAGTACAAAAGAATTATTAACCCAAGAATTAATGAAAAAATATAAAGTCGTAATATGTGGGCCTAATACTCTTTCTGCTTACCTTCAATCTTTACATATGGGATTTCAATCACTGAAAGTACAAAAAGGAGCAACAGAAATTTATAATCATTTGAAAACAATCAGTACAAGATTTTCTAAACATTTTGACAACATTATACTTCTTAGAAAAAAATTAGAAGATGCTATGGGAGTTGTTGATAAATTTGGAACGGATGCAAGATCAATTTCAAGAACTTTAGAAAACATTAAAGATCCCGAGCAGGTTGAGAAGGCTGTACAAACTGAAAACGTGGAAAAATTTGTTGAACGAAATAGGCAGCTTAAAAATTAATTTCTTTTTTTCCGTAATAGCGTCTATAAGAAATCTCATGCAGTGGAATCAAAAATACGATTATCCAAAATCATCAAGAGCAACAGTTGATGGCATTAGAAGATACTTATTAGGAGAAACAAAATTACCAAGTGTCACTTCAATTTTAGATGCAACACGATCTGAAGAAGATAAAGCAGCATTGGCAAATTGGAGAGAAAGAACTGGGCAAAAAGAAGCTGAAGCAATTACAAAAGCAGCAAGTAGCAGAGGATCTCAAATGCACAACTATTTAGAGTCTTATTTACTTGGAAGAGAGAATTTAAGTTTTTTTGAAGATAACGAACAATACAAATTAATGGCTAAAGAAATTATAGAAAAAGGTATAAAAAATAGATTAGATGAAATTTGGGGAGTTGAATGCACACTTTATTATCCAGAGAAATATGCAGGTACTGCTGATTGTGTTGGAGTGTATGAAGGAAAAGAAACAATAATTGATTTTAAACAAAGTAATAAACCGAAAAAAGCTGAGTATATCGATTCATGGCTTCTTCAAACAAGCGCATATTCACTAGCACATAACATTGTGTATAACTCCAATATCACTTCTTGTGTAATTTTAGTTTGCACAGTAGATAAATTATTCCAAGAGTTTAAAATTCAAGGGCATGATTTAATTGTTTATCAAAATTTGTTTTTGGGAAGATTAAAAAAATTTAATGAGCTGTCGAATTTAACTTAGGAATTTATGGATAAAATAGTAATTTATGATACAGAAACAACCAATAGTACAATTTGGGGCTCAATAATTGAAGTAGGTGCTGTAGTTGTTGATAAAAATTTAAAAGAAATTGGTAAGCTAAATATTCGTGGTAGAATGCCTGAAGGCGAAGTTCCAAGTGCAAAAGCCCTATTGGTTAATTCAACAAGTATTGATTTACTTACCAAAGGCAATTATTCGCATTATGATTTTTTAGGCGCAGTAGAAAACTTTTTCTCTAAGGCTGGCCCAGCATTGTTTATGGGTTGGAGTAACTTAAATTTTGATAGGCGCATGTTTCATTTTAATTTTTTTAAAGGAAACAGATATCCTTACATCACACATTCGTCACCCAATAAAGAGCACGATGGTTTACATGTTGCAAGAGTAGCACAAACCTTGAATCCTGAAACATTAAAGACTGAATTAACAGAAGCAGGAAATGAAAGTCTTGCTTTAGAAGGTTTGGCCAGACAGCAAGGATTTGATACCTCTCAACAACACACTGCTTATCATGATGCATTCACAAGCTTAAAAATTCTTAGAATTATAAAAGATAAACATAAAGACAATTGGGAAAATTTTTTAAGTACATCGACAAAAAATAGTGTTGAGACTATTTTAAAAAGTGAAGGTATTTATTCAATATTTGAAAATGTTAAAGGAAAAAATATGATGTACCTTGTCTCTACATTACATCCAGATCATTGTTTTCATCCATCATACGCATCGTGGGGATATTTATTTGATTTAAGAAGAGATCCCGAACCATTATTAAACTTGTCAATAAACGATCTTAAGGTTTATTTAAAAAAGTTTAGTCCAAAAGGACTTAGAGTAATAAAAACTAATAAAGCACCTATTGTATTAGATAAAAAGTTTGCCTTAAAGGAAAAAGCATATGTAGACTTAGATTTAGAGACAATTCAAAAAAGAGCAAAAATGGTTAGAAGTAGTGAAAATTTTTGTAAAAATATTCAAATCATTAATAGAGAAGCGGCTGAAGAAAAAGCTCAAACTCAAAATCAAGAAGATTTATTGCCAGAAGAAACTTTATATGAAAAATTTATTCCCAACAAAGATACGCAATTATTTAAAACTTGGCATAGTTCTTCTTGGGAAGATAAACTAAGAATGTTGGATAAGTTTCAAGATAAAAGATGTAGTTGGTTTGGGCAAAAAATTATCTATCAAGAAGCACCACATATATTGCCACCAGATTTATATAAAAATATAAAAAGTGAAATTGCTAGACGAATTTTAAGTAAAAATAAAGAAAAGTGGCAAACCATAGGAATGGCCTACCAAGAAATTGATACCTTGAGAGATCAAGCATCAAATCGAGATGACGATGAAGAATTAAAAAAATTAGATGAAATAAATGAATTTATTATGTCTATAGAAAAAAAATATGAAATTGCCTAGTTGACTTTAAAATTGCAATTTATAGAAAGGTCATATGCTTACAAATTTTAAAGATGAAGATTTTGATACTAAAATTAAAAATGAAGATGTTTCAGTCATTCAGTTTTCAGCCGAGTGGTGTGGACCATGTAAGGCACTTAAACCAGTAATGGACAAATTATCTGATGAATATAAAGATAAGGCTGGTTTTTATTATGCTGATGTTGAAGATGGTGGAATTAACACAGGTTCAGCCGCTGGCATTAGAGGTGTTCCAACAGTTATCATTTATAAAAAAGGTGTTGAAGTAGATAGAAAAGTTGGTGGAGTTCCTGAAAGTCACATGAAAGAATTTTTAGATAAAAATATCTAATTTAAATTCAAAACTTCACCTGCAAGATATAACGATCCAGTAATTAGTATTATATCGTTTTCCTTGACTGGAATTGATTTGATAGCTTCCTCTATACTTTCCTTATAATTAATATTTGAAAAGCAATTAATCTTATTTTTAAGTTCTTCTCCTTTAATTGAATTAGGTTGATTAGGTATATCTATTGTAGTCAATGTAGCAATATCCTTAAAGAAACTCATATATTCATTATGATCTTTATTAGCCATCATTCCAAGAATGATATGTTTATTGCAATTTAAACTTTCCAAGTATTCATTCAAAACTTTTGCGCCCAAAGGATTATGAGAACCATCAACAAAAAGTTTGTGATCTTTTACAAGCTCTTTAAGTTTTCCAGATTTAATTTCTTGTAATCTTGCAATACAATTTATTTTTAAAATACCTTTTTTAATGTGGTCATCTTTAATTTTTAAGTCTTTCAAAATTCTTAGGGTTGCAATTGCTGTTGAGACATTTTCTAATTGAAATTGACCTTTAACATTTGGCATAGGTAATTTTATTCCCCCAAATTGATCTTCATAATTAAAGAAATCATTTTCTTGCATTTTAAAACTATAATTTTCATCATGGAAAAACTTATTTGATCTGTTATTTGATATTGTTTTTTTAATATTTTCTTTGATTTTATTAGTACTTTGTTTCGCAACTATAATATTTGAGTTTAAAAGGCTTGATGTTTTTTCAAAAATAATTTTTTCAACGGTTTGTTCATTTTCTGGCAACCAATCTAAATGATCAAGACCAATAGAAGTTACAATGCTAGCAAGGTTATTTTTTAAGATATTAGTAGCATCAAATCTAAAGAATAATCCACTTTCAATTAAATTGATATTATCTGGATATTGAGATGCTTTTAAAAAATATGATGCGGTCAGTATTTCAAAAAAAGTAATTGGTTCATCATTGTTAGCTTCTTTAATTTCTTCAAGTAAATTTGCCAAATCTTCATCATTCAATTCTTCATTGTTAAAAACAAACCTCTCATTAATACTTTTGACATGAGGACTAGTGTAGATATTACAATTGAAATTTGCTTCCTTTAAAATAGAAAACATTGCTTGTATAGTTGAGTACTTTCCATTAGTACCAACAATTGAAATTGCTTTGATTTTATCTTGAGGATTTCCTAATTTTTTGCAGAGACTTTGAATACGATCTAGACTTAAATCTATTTCTTTAGGATGCAGCTCTTGTAAGCGACTGACTATCTTCTGAAGTTTCATTTTGTTCAGCACTTATATCAGAATTCTTCTTTAACAATATTGATAATAAAGTTCCAATTTTTGATGCAAGTTCTTTTCGCTCAACAATTAAATCAACAAAACCAGTTTTTTCAACATATTCACTTTTTTGAAAACCTTCAGGAAGTTCTTCTTTAACAGTTCCTTGAATAACTCGTGCACCTGCAAATGCAATTAAAGCCCCTGGTTCTGCAATATGAATATCACCCAACATAGCGTATGATGCAGTAATACCTCCTGCTGTTGGATCAGTGATACAAACTAAATATGGAAGACCATTTTTCTTCAATTCATTAATTGCAAGAGTGGTTCTTGTCATTTGAGATAATGAAATTAAACTTTCCATCATTCTCATTCCTCCACCTGCACTAATACATAAAAAAGGTGTTTGATTTTCTATTGCATGTTGTATTCCATATAAAAAAGCCTCACCTTCTGCAGCTGCCATTGAAGCGCCTAAAAAATCAAAATCAGAAGCTACAGCTGTAATTTTAATATTATTTATAGTTCCAGAGGCAACCATCATTCCACATTCTAATCCTGTTTTTTTCCGAGCACTTTTTAATCTTTCTTTATAAGGTTTAGAATCTGTCCAATTTAGTGGATCGTCTTTTGGTATTGGAGTTTTAAAAATCTCATAGTTATTTTTTCCAAACAAAATATCAAATCTTTGATGTGGTTTTATTCTATGATGACGTTTACAATCTGGACATACCCACAAGTTTTCTTCTAAATCTTTCTTTAAAATTGGACCCTTGCAACAAGATGTCCAATCACTTTTTGCAATATCCTCTTTTGTAGCTCTTTCACGTATAGCAGTTTTAATTTTTTCACCTGCTTTAATAATTTTTGTTATCCAGTTCATAGAATTTTATTTTTTAATCTTTTAACGATATTAGTAACATTTGTGACAGCATTTTGTCTCTTTTCAATTGATTTAGAGATTTCCTTACAAATCGCACTACCAACCACCAAACCATCAGCCTTTCTTAGAGATTTAATTGTTTTTTCCGTAATACCAAAGCCAATAACAACATTTTTTGATTTATTTTGTTTTTTTATTTTATTGTATTTTTCTAATATTTTCTTTGGGGATACTTTAAGCTTTCCACCTGTTGTAGATAACATGCTTATATAATAAATCATATCGTGGGAATCTTTTATGATTTTTTTTAATCTTATCTTAGAAGTTGTTGGAGAAACTAATTGAATAAAATTAATTCCTTTCTTTCTGCACTTTGATGCAAAATTTTTATTTTCAGGATAAGGTAAATCTACAACTATTAAACCATCAACTTTCGATTTTTTACATTTTTTTAAAAATTTATTTTCATTATATTGATAGATCATATTATAGTAGCCCATCAGTATAATTGGTTTATTTTTTTTTATTTTTTTAAAATTTTTTGCAATTGAAAATACATCATGAATTTTAATACCATTTTTAATTGCCCGATAAGCACTTGTTTGTATTTGTCCACCATCAGCTATTGGAGTGTTATGTGGAAAACCTAATTCACAAATATCTGCATAATTAGAAATTGATTTTAATATTTCCAAGGATTTTTTTTTGGTGTTATCTCCAGCAACTGTATAAGTAAGTAAAGCAGGCCTTTTTTCATTCTTTGCATCTGAGAAGGCCTTATTAATTAATGAACTCATTAATTTTTACCCAGTCTCTCTCTTAATATATCTCTATCTTTTTTAGCATCACCACAAGAGTTAACGATTATAATTGTGTCTTTGCCTAATTTTGGGGCAATTTTTATCGCTTCAGCAAATGCATGACTAGGTTCTAAACTTGGATTGAGTTTTTCAAATTTAGTTACCATCACATGTGCTTTTAATGCATCTTCATCAGTTGCATAAGTGTATCTGGCTCTTTTTGTATCTTTTAAAAAACAATGTATTGGACTGACACCTGGGTAATCTAATCCAGCACTAATTGATTCAGTATCATTGATTTGACCTTCATTGTTTTGACAAACATAAGAAGCTGCACCATGTAAAATTCCAATTTTAGCATTTCTGCTTAAAGGAGCAGCATGGAGTTTCGATTTTTTTGGACCTCCAGCCTCTACACCAATTAATTCTATTTGCGATTTTTTAAAATCTATAAATTCACTCCAAAAACCATATGCTGAACTTCCACCTCCCACACAGTTAATTAATTTAATTTTTTGTGGAATTTTTTTGAACTCTTGTTTAATTTGCATTTTTAATTCTCTTGAAATTTGCGCTGTACTCCATCCACAAATTTTTACAAATATATTTGGACCAACTGTACTTCCTACACACATATGTGTAGTGTCACAATTTGATACCCAATATCTCATACACTCACTGACTGCATCGACTAAGGTTTGACTGCCTGAATATACAGGAACTATTTCAGCACCATTTTTTCTCATAGCATCACAATTTGGTTTTTGTCTTTTGATGTCTTTTGCACCCATGAAAATTTTACATTTAAGACCAAATTTCTTTGCAGCCATACTTAACATTTTACCTGCATAACCAGCGCCAGTGTCACCAACAATATATTTTTTTCCCATAGCCTTACAAATTAAGGCATGAACAGTTGCGTTGTATATTTTGTGAGCACCACCATTAGCCTCCGATACAACTTTAGCCCATATTTGAGCACCATCCAAATAATTAGATAAATTTTCTAATTTTACAAAAGATGTCGGAGAGCCAATGTAATTTTTAAAATAATAATCTCTTTTTTTTAAAAATCTTTTATCATTTCTTAGTTTTTTAAATTCTTTTGTTAAATCTTCTACAGGTTTTTTTAAAGTTTCAGGTATAAAACTGCCACCAAACTTTCCTCCCCAAAAACCTTGTTGATTGTGTTGATCAATTAATGGAATACCTTTTTTAAGCTTCATTTTTAATTTCGTTAACTTTTTTTAAAAAAAATTCTATTTTGGATAAGTCTTTTAATCCAGATGTTTCTACCCCACCAGATAAATCTATAAAATTTGCTAAATTTTTGTAATTTTCAAGGTCATCATTGTATTGGATGTTGCCAGCAATCATTAATTCCTTATTTAACTTTATATTTTTAATCAAGTCATGATCAAAGGACTGGCTTTTCTCATACCCCTTACTATCAAATAGGTAAATGTCAGTAACATCAGAATATAATTTATAATTGTTCAAATCATTTTCTGATTTTATTGTAAAAGCTGTAATAATTTTTTTTTGATATTTTTGCTTAATCAGTTTTATTTCCTCTGGGGAGCAATTGTATAATTGATAGTAATCGAAAGGTAAATTTTGAATTTTTTCTAAAATTTCTATATTTGGTTTAACAAGAACAGCAACATAGTAACTTTTTTTTGAATTTATTTTTAAAAGTTCTTTTAAATTTTCATATTCAACATATCTAGAACTTTTTGGATAGTTACATATAAATCCCACAAACCTTGGTGGGTAAGGGTGATTAATTAAAAAATTTAAAGTATCGGGATCTGAAATCCCACAGATTTTACACCCCTTGATCATCGGTTTAAATGATCAATTAATTTTTTAATGTTATTTTTAATATTTCCTTTAGTAATAGGTCTTCCAATTACAAGCCAATCACTGCCATTTTTAAATGCTGCTTTTGGAGAGAGAATTCTTTTTTGATCTCCTTTTTTTGAATTAAACCTTATCCCAGGCGTAATAATTTCTTTTTTAAAAAATTTTCTTACAATTTTTACTTCTTGAGCGCTACAAACAATAGCATCCAACTTTGCTTTTTGTGCAAGTTTAGCCTGATGAACCACTAATTTTTTTACATCTTTATTGTAACCTATTTCTTTTAAAGCCTTGTTATCTAAAGAAGTTAGAATTGAAACACCGATTATTTTGGTTTTTCCAGAAACCTTTTTAGCTGCTTTTAAAGCTTCTAAACCTGAGCTTATGTGCATGGTGCAGTAATTAAATTTAAGATCTTTAATAGCTTTTACTGCTGATACACAAGTGTTAGGAATATCTGAAAATTTAAAATCTCCGAATGTAATTTGATTGTTTAGTTTAGACACAAACTTTCTTCCATTTTTTGAGTTTAAAAACTCTAGTCCAAACTTGAAACCAATTTTTAATTTTGATGTTTTAGCATTTTTTATTATTTTTTTAACTTTTGAAACGCTAGTTGTGTCACATGCTATAAATATCTTATTCTTCATTGTTTATCTTTTTAAACATATCTTTGCTCATCTTCCAAGATATTACTTTTTTCTCTGGTACTGAAACTTTCTCTCCAGTCCGAGGATTTCTTCTGATAGAAGCTTTTTGAGTTTTGACGCTGAAACGGCCAAAATTTCTTAACTCTACCGAGTCTGAACGTCTAAGAGCTCTTTTAATTTCTTCTAAAATTATATCTATAAACTTGGATAGATCTTTCTTTAAAAAATTAGGGTAGTTGTTTGAGAGTTGTTTTAAAAGCTTTGATTTTACAATAGCCAATTTAATTCTTCTTAAATGATTACTTCTCTTCTTCTTTTTTCTTTAGATCCTCGGAAAGAGAGCTAAATGGTAAGTTTTTACCACTAGACTCACTTCCATAAGTCTTAAGAGCTAAATCTCTTGCTTGCTCTTCTAAATATTTAATACTTAGAGTAACTTTTCTTTTATCCATTGAAATTTCTTTAATAGCAACGTCAACTTTTTCGCCACCTGTCCATCTAGATGGTCTCGCGTCGGCAGCATTAAGCGCAATCTCTGATTTTTTAATTTGGAAGCTCATTTCACAACCTTCAGGCATAACAGTTAAACCTTTGTTGTCTGTTTTAACTACTTTAACAGTTATTGTGTTTCCTTTTTCTTTATCTTTAAAGAAGTCAAATGGATCTGCTTGCGTTTGTTTTAGACCAACTCGAATTTTCTGATCTGAGGATTTTATTTCTAATACTTTAACTTTAATTTTGTCACCTTTTTTATACTTAGATAATTCTTCTTCACCATTATTTAAATAGGTTAAATCATTACAATGTAAAAAAGCATCAATATCTAAATCCTCAATTTTGACAAATAAAGAATATTCGTTTTTGTTTACAACTTCACCTTCTACAACAGTATTAACAGGATATTTCTTCTCAAATGTTTCAAAAGGATTTTCTTGAGTTAATCTATGTGAAATGGCAATACGTCTTTTTTCCTTGTCAATTTCCGTTATTACACACGAAATTTCATCACCAATTTTGAACATTTTTTTTGCTGAAATATTTTTTTTAGTCCAGCTCAATTCACTTGAATGAAGCAAAGTTGTTAGACCTGGTTCTAAAGAGCAAAAAGCTCCAAAGTCCATTATTTTTTCAACCTTAACTTTATAAATTTTCTTTAGTTCATAATTATCAATGTGCTCAAATGGATCTGGTGAAAGTTGTTTTACTGAACATCCAACTTGTAACTTTTCTTTATCGACACTTATTACTAGCAAATCATGTTTGTCACCTATATTGAACACCTCATCTGGATGATTAACCCTTGAATATGAGATCTCTTGAAGGTGCACTAATACGTCGAGTTCACCATTAACATTAAAAAAGCATCCAAAGCTACTATAACCCTTTACCTCTGCGCCTTTAATAATGTCTCCCACTTTATATTTTTCAATAATTTTTGCTTTGTCCTCTTTTTTAAATGATGAAATAATTTCTCTTCTAGAAACACAGCAGTTTCCCCTAATTTTGTCTAACTTTATTACTGCAAACTTCTGAGGTTCATTCATTAAGTGACTAATGTCTTTAATAGGTTTATCACTTATTTGAGAACCGGGTAAAAACATTAATGAACCAGTATCTATATGTTCAACAATTGCTCCACCTTTGCATTTAGATGTAATTTTTCCCATAATGGGTTCATTTTTTTCAAATGCTTCAACTAATTTATCCCATCCTTTAATTTTTTGGGCTTTACTTGCAGAAACTAAAACTTCACCATTTTTATCCTCTATTTTTTCAAGTAGAACTGGGATGGTTTCACCAATTTTTATTTTTTCTGATAAACCCATGTTTTTTAGTTCATTTATATCTAAAACAGGCTCTGACTTTAATCCTTCAACAAAAAGAAATACAAATTTATCAGTAATTTTATTAATTTTACCTTCAATTATTTTTCCTTCTTCAATTTGAATTTTTGATAACTGACTGTTTAGTAATTTTTCGAATTCTTGTGTTGCAGGGTTAGAGAGATCTTTATAAATTTCCATTAATTCTTTATTTTTCCATCTATTATTTTTTTTATTTTTAAAAAACATGCCCTTTTATTAAGGTTTGTCGTATTAATCAATAGTGAATCTTTTGTTTTCTTTAATGGAGATATACTTCTGTTTTGGTCACTTTTATCACGTTTTTTAATACTTTTTAGCACTTCTTTATAAGTTACCTTTTTTTTTAATTTTTTTAGCTCCCTATATCTTCTTAATGCTCGAGTTTTAACATTTGCAGTAATATAAAATTTAAAGTTTGCATCAGGAACAATATTGTACGTAATATCTCTTCCATCAAGACATGAACCGTTGTACTTTTTTGGAGGGTTATAAGCAAAATTTAATTGGAAAGAATGTATCATTTTTCTAATACTTTTCTTTTTTGAAATAATAGAAGCCTCGGTGCCAACCTCATCAGAAAGCAAATTTTTATTTGATAAGTCTTTTATTTTTAAGTTTCGAATTTTTGATTTAATGAATGTATTATTAAACTTCTTTGGAAATTTTAATTTAAGATATGCAATATACCTATATATTTTACCTGTATCAAGATAGAACAAGTTATAGTTTTTTGATATATTTCTTGCTAATGTACCTGCGCCAGCTGCAGCAGGTGAATCAATAGCAATTTTTAAAATATTTTTTCTTTTATACATTATTTTTTAAATTCATTGATTATTTTTAAAAAATCAGGAAAAGAAGTATTTATCGAATCTTTATCATGGATATGCCAAATACCCCCAAAAGATAACGCTGCAATTAAGCTAGTCATAAAAACTCTATGATCCTTTCGATAATTTTTGATTACAATTTTCTTATTTAATTTTAAATTTGGGTTGCCAAATATTTTAATTGAATTTTCAGTAGTTATAGTTTTGACTCCCATCAAATTCAAAATTTTTGATCCCCACTTTAATCTTGGGCTCTCTTTTTTATTAAGCTCAGACAAATTTTTGAAAAAAGATACACCATTAGCTTTTGCAGCAACTAAGAAAATCACCAGAAACTCGTCAATTGCACTGGTGTTAAATTTTGTTGGACAATTAATAGCTTTTAATTTTTTTGGACTTTTAATTTTTATATTTGCGATTTTTTCGCCTTTATAAGTTTTTTTATTTTCAAATATTATTTGAACTCCCATTTTTTTTAAAATACTTATTATACCAGTCCTAGAGGGATTAATATTTACATTTTTAATTTTCAAACTAGAATTTTTTGAGAGAGAAGTTAACACCATAAAAAAAGCACTCGAACTAATATCGGATGGAATATTATAATTAAATGATTTAATTTTTTTTGCTTTTTTTACTTTGATTATATCTAATTCTTTTTTTTTTGTTACAGTAATAGGAATCTTTAAATGATTACATAAAAGTTCAGTGTGGTTTCTACTTTTTTTTGCCTTAATTAAAGTAGTTCCATTAGTTCTAATTCCTGCAAAAATAACACTACTTTTGCATTGAGCAGATCCTCTATTTTCGTAATACTTGATGGGTTTAGGGTTTTTTAAACCATTAATTATCATTGGTAATTTATTATTCTCTTTAAGTGATAAATCTGCTCCAAATTTATTTAAAGGTTCTGCGATTCTTTTAAAGTCTCTTTTAGATAAACTTTCATCGCCAATAATTTTAATTTTGTGGGTTGAATTAATTAATAAACCAGGCAGAAGTCTAGCTAGAGTTCCTGAATTTTTTGCGTTAATTATTATATTTTTTTTATATTTGTATCCATTCAGACCCTTGCCATAAATTTTACATTCTTTATTATTTAAAATTATTTTAATTCCTAATTTTTTTATAGCCTGTATTGCCGCTAAAACATCTTCCGAAATAAGTAAATTTCTAGATCTAGAAATCCCAGAAGCTAATGAAGCTATAAGTATCCACCTAATACTTAAACTTTTATCTCCAGATACTCTTATTGTTTTATTAAAGTTTTTTATTTTTTCTTTATTGATAAGAATTTTTTGCATTTAGATATTAAATTAATTAATTTTGAAAGATTCACCAAAATAAGCAATTTTTGCACTTTCATTGCTTACTAAATTTACAGGTGTATCTTGGGCAACAATTTTACAATTGTTTAGTATCATGGCTGTATCAACACAGGCAAGAAGATCTCTGGCCTGATGATCGCATATACATATTGTTATTTGAGTATCTTGTTGCAATTTCACAATTATTTCTTGCAACATTTTGATTGTCATTACATCTAGAGCTGCAAAACATTCATCTAATAATAAAATTTTTGGATCACTTAGTAAGGATAAGGCTATTACTAATTTTTTCTTTTGACCTCCAGACAAAAACTTTGCTTTTATATTTCTTACATTATCTAGTTCAAATTTATTAATTAAAAAATTTACTTTATCTTTGATAAAAATTTTATTTTCAATTACAATTTCTGCTATAGCATTTAAATTATCCTCTAAAGAAAGGTCATTGAAGTAACCCCCATATTGTGGGACATATCCAACTTTAAATTTTTTTGTTCTTAAATAAATTGGGTAATCAGTAACATCAGCACCATTTATTTTAATTTTACCATTATTAGGACTTATTAAGCCTGTCAAAAGATTAAAAATAGTTGATTTCCCAGCTCCATTTGGTCCCAACATTCCAAATATTTCACCTTTATTTATTTTAAAATTTATGTTGTCCAAAATTAGTCTATTTCCATAAGACAATGAAATATTTTCGAACTCAATCTCGGAGTTTATGTTTTTAAAAGACTTGATTCTAAATTTTTTTACTATACCCATTTTAATTTAAACTTTTTACATTAACTTTTTTATTTTTTGAATGCATAAAAATTTTAATATTTTTTGAGGTTAAATTCATTTCAATCACATCGGCCTTTAACATATTGCTTAAATTTTCATAAATTACATCTTTTGAAATTATCATTGTGTCTCTTAGTAATGAAAAATCTAAATATTCAGATTTAATATTATTATCTATGTAGTTAACTAGTACATTTTTTGAAAAAATAGTATCATAATTTTTTATATTATATTTTCCAAATTTGGAAGTAATCTTAATATTATCAGAGCTGTTTAGCTTTATTAATGCAACAACATCAGTGAGAAATATTATATCATTATTTGAAATGTCTATTTCACCTTTAGCTGCGTTTATTATATACTCATTTCCTTTATTATCTTTAGCGTTATAATTTACATTTTCTATAATATTTGAGCTGTACACTTCCTCAACTACTTGTGGTGCACTATTTTCTGTTTCACTTTTTTTGCTGTCGTTCTTAATATTAAAAAAAATTAATAATATTAAAATTGTAAATATTAAAAATAAAAATTTAGTATTTTTATAAATTTTCATTTAAGAAATATCATTATTCAAGATGTTGTGAATATGAACTACACCAATTATTCTTTGTTTCTTTTTATGCTCATAAATACATAAAGATGTAATTTTCTTATTTGTCATTATTGTTAATGCTTTTGCTGCTAGACAATTTTTATCTACAGAAATTGGATTTTTAGTCATAATATCTTTCACTTTAAGCGATTGTATAGATTTATTTTTTTGATTAAATCTCCGTATATCACCATCACTAATTATTCCCTTAATAAATTTTTTTTTGTCTCTTACAATTAATATTCCTAATTTTTTTTCACTCAAAATTTTTAATGCCTTTTTCATAATTAAGTTTTCATTTACAAACGGAATATCTTTATTTTTTACCATAACATCTTCAACTGTTTTTAATTGAGCACCAAGGCTCCCAGAAGGATGAATTTTTTTAAAATCAAATTTATCAAATTTTTTATATTTCATTGTTGCAATTGCAAGTGCATCCCCAAGTGCAAGCTGCACTGTAGTGCTAGATGTTGGAACAATTCCTTCAGATTCCTTTACTTGGGGTATAAGAAGTTTGATATCAGCAGATTTGTATAGAAGTGAGTCTTTTTTGGATACAATACCAATTAATAAAATTTTATTTCTTAAGGCATATTGGATAATATTTTTTAACTCATTAGTTTGCCCGGAATAACTTAAAAGAATTAAAATATCTTTTCTTGATATACTTCCCAAGTCTCCATGAGAAGAGTCTCCAGCTGATAGATTGAAAGAGGGTGTACCAACTGATGATAGTGTTGCTGCAATTTTTGATGCAATTAATCCACTCTTACCGACACCACACAATACAACTTTCGACTGACATTTTGCTATTTCAATTACTGCTTTATTAAAAGAGCTGTTAATATTTTTTTTTAAATTTTGTAGACCTTTTATTTCTAAATTTATTACATTCCTTGCTGTGGAAATAAATTTTTTTTTATTCATTAGTGTGACCAAATATCTTCTTTAAACAATGCTAAATCAAGTTCAACTCTAGTTTTGATAAATTTTAAACAGTCTTTATATAAATTAACTCTATTCTCTCTTATCAAAATTTTGTTTAGCTCTTCATGGATTTTATGTAAATAGATTACATCATTAGCACAATACTTTATTTGTGACGGTGTAAGCTCACCCCCAAAATCTGAATTTTGAAATTGTTTGCTTATATCAATACCTATGAACTCTTTGATTAGTGTCTTTAGTGAGTGATTATCAGAATAACTTCTTGCTAAACGACTTGCAATTTTTGTATCAAGAATATTGTTTGTATCAGTCTTTAAATAATATTTTATATGAGCTATATCTGCTCTGCCATAATGGAAAATTTTTGTTATTTTTTCGTCATTTAACAGCCTTGCTAAATTTGGAGCTTGGTAATTGTTTCTATCAAATTGGATTATGTGTGCATCTGACTTACCCGTTGATAATTGTATAAGACAGAGTGGGTCACGTCTTACATTTAAACCCATAAATTCACCATCAACAGCTAATATATTGCCTAAATTCAAATCATCTGGTAGATCATTTTTGTGCAATTGAATATTATTACTCATTAATAAACATATATATATGAAAGCAAAAAATTGTCTATGAAAGCTAAAAATATCTTAATTTTCGGTTGCTCAGGTCAAATAGGTCGCTCAATTGTTAGAAAATTGACTAGGGATAACTACTCCGTAACGGCAGTTACTAGAAATATTCATCAGAATGGTATTGTTCTTAAAACTTTGGGCAATGCAGGTTTTATTAATATTGTGGAGGCCAATATATTTGATGAAAAAAAAATTAGAGAGCTTTTTAAAAAGGCAGATATTTGTATTAATTTAATAGGTATTTTATATGAGAAAAAAAAAGGTAATACATTTAGAAATATCCATACTGTTTTTCCATCTATTTTAGCTAAGCTTTGTAAAGAATATAAACTTAAACATTTTATTCACTTATCAGCATTAGGAATTAATGATGCAGTCGACTCCGATTATGCTAAAAGTAAACTTGAAGGAGAGAATGAAATCTTTAAAAATTTTCCTTTAGCTACAATTTTAAGACCATCAATAGTATACAGTGTTGAGGATAACTTTAGCACTTCTTTCATGACGCTCTTAAGTAGACTACCTTTATTTCCTCTTTATTATGATGGTAAAACTAGATTTGCTCCCATCGCGTGTAGCGATTTAACTGACACAATTCATCATGTTATTTCAAAAAATATTTACTCAAAAATTATAGAGTGTGTGGGACCTGAGATAATTACTTTCAAGGAGATATTACAAAAGTTATTAAAACTTATTGATAAAAAAAGAATTTTACTTCCTTTCCCTTTGCCTTTAGCAGAATTTTCAGCAAGATTCTTTGAAATATTGCCTAAACCTTTACTAACAAGGGATCAACTAAGACTTTTAAAGTATGATAATATTGCGTCAGGTAAATACAAAACTAATTCAGATATTGGAATGCCAAGCAAAAGATATTTTGACGATGAGGTAAAAAAATATTGTTATATGTGGAGAGAGGGTGGACAGTTTTCTACAGAAAAATATATTTCTAATAGTGATTTAGAAAACAAGTCTAACCAGAATTAAGCTGATTTAATTTTCTTTTCAATAAATTCTGGTACTTCATCTTTATCAGTAACTTCGTCTTTTTTGCCCTTTGGCTGATATGCATAAAGCAAATGCAACTTACAATATGAAAAATCTTTTAATGAAGATCTTCCACAGAAATAAAATGATTTTTCATTCGGATGGCCTATTGGCCACTTACATGAGTTTTCATCAAGTTCTTCAAGCTGTTTAGGGTTTTCTGGTTCAAAATCTTTTTCTATAATTAGTGATTTGAACTTACTTTTTCGAACTTTTTTTGATGTTTGAATATTTATTTCACTAGTTGAACTGTCAAAATTTTGATTTGATTTAACCGATCTAGTTTTAATTTTTGCTGAAAGGTTAAGTCTATGAGCTTTACCTATAACAGCGTTCCGACTTATACCCCCAATTATTTCAGCGATTTGACTTGCAGTTTTACCAGAACCCCATAATTTTTTAAGAGACTCTACTTTTTCATCAGTCCAACTCATAATCAATATATTGTATCTTACTTATATAAAACAACAATATACTGATATAAAATTAAATTAAACAATCAAAAAATAAGAGTTATCAACATTAATATTAAAATTATGTATATAAATGTTTTCAATCCTTACTTGTATTAATAATTAAACTTTATAAAACAAATATGAATTTATGAGTTACTTAGCAAAAAACTATGATAGAAAAAAAATTTCCTTTAAATACGGCAAGGGAAGCTATTTATATTCTACTGATAAAAAAAAATATTTAGATTTTGTACAAGGAATAGCCGTCAATTCTTTGGGCCATGCACATCCAAAATTAGTAAAAGCTGTGAAAGATCAATCAAAAAAATTATGGCATGTATCTAATGCATTTCAAATTCCAGAGGGAGAAACATTGGCTAAAAAGTTATGTAAAAAAACATTTGCTGATTATGTAATGTTTCAAAATAGTGGGGCTGAGGCTACAGAAGCAGCAATTAAAGTTGCTAGAAGATATTTTTACTCAATAGGCAAACCAAACAAAAATAGAATTTTATGTATTAAAAACTCTTTCCATGGCAGAACTTTAGCAGCAATTTTTGCTAGTGGATCAAAAAAAATGACAGAGGGATTTGCTCCAAAAGTAACAGGTTTTGATCACTTCAGTTTTGGAGATCATCATTCTCTTAAAAAGAAAATTAATAAAAATACAGCTGCTATTATGGTTGAAACAATTATGGGTGAAGGTGGTATAAAAGTGATACCAGATTGGTGCTTAAAAGAATTAAGAGCATTATGTAATAAGAAAAAAATATTATTAATTCTTGACGAAGTTCAGTGTGGAATAGGAAGATCAGGTGATTTCTTTGCTTTTGAAAAATCAAAAGTAAAACCTGACATTGTACCAATTGCAAAAGGGATAGGTGGAGGATTTCCTATTGGAGCGGTTTTAATGAATAAAAAAGTTGCCTTGGGCATGACACCAGGTACTCATGGATCAACATTTGGGGGAAACCCTTTGGCTATGTCTGTTGGAAATACTGTAATGGATATTATATCAAATAAGAAATTTTTAAATAATGTAAAAAGTTTATCAAAATATTTTTTATTTAAACTTAATAAAATTAAAGAAAAATATCCAAATGTTATTAAGCAAATTAGAGGAAAAGGATTTTTAGTTGGGATACAGTTATATAAAGATCAAACTGAATTTATAAAAAAATTGATGAATAATCAGCTACTCACAATTAGAGCTGCAGAAAATGTTGTTCGGATTTTACCTCCATTAAATGTCAAAAAAAATGAACTAGATTTAGCATTAAAAATTATTGAAAAGGTCTGTTCACAAATAAAATAATATGAAACACTTCATTAATTTAAAAGATATACCTGCAAAAGATCTTAGAAAAATTATTATTGATGCTAAGAAAAGAAAAAGTTTAAGAAAAAAAATTAGTACATTAGAGGTTGATAAGGGTGCACCCTTAAAAGGAAAATTGTTAATTCAGATGTTTGAAAAATCTAGTTTGAGAACAAGATTAAGCTTTTATTTAGCTATCAAACAACTAGGTGGCGGTACTTTGACTTTGAGATCTAATGAGCTCCATTTGGGTCAAGGCGGAGAGAGTATTGCTGATACGGCTAAAATTCTTTCGACCTATGGTGATGGATTTATGCTTAGAACTGATAGTGATAAAAAGGTTGAAAATTTTGAAAAATATTTATCAATACCCGTAATCAATGGTTTAAGTCCTTCATCTCATCCAACTCAGGTTTTATCAGATGTTTTTACTGTTGAGGAAATAATGAAAAAACCAATTTCTAATTTAAATATTTCCTGGATAGGTGACTCCAACAATGTTTTAGATAGTTTAATTGCTGCATCAGTAAAATTTTCTTTCAAGCTAAGTATTGGTTGTCCAAAAAAATTTGAACCAGGAAGAGAAGTTAGAGCTTGGGTTAAAAAAAATAATAAAAAAATTTATATTTATAATGATGCAAAAAAAGCAGTTTCAAATGCAGATGTAATTTTTTCTGATAAAGTTATTTCTTTAAATGACAAAGTTAATAAGAAGAAAAAAATAAAAGCATTTAAAAATTTTAGAATTGATAAAAAATTAATGGGTTATGCAAAAAAAAACTGCATTTTTTTACATTGTTTACCTAGAGGAGATGAAGTGAGTGATGATGTTTTCTTGGGAAATAAATCACACGTATGGCAACAAGCACTCAACAGAGTTCACGTACAAAAAAGTATTTTATTATATTGTTTTGGAAAATTAAGGTAGCGGCAAAGGACTGTCTGAATTTTCATTTAGATATTTTATTACAGAGGCTCTATCTTTTTCTTTTCTAAGACCCGCATATGCCATTTTTGTTCCCTTTATCCATTTAGCAGGTTTAATTAAAAATCCGTTAAGTTCTTCAAAAGTCCAATTCTTATCATATGCTGCTAGCGCTTTGGAATATTTATACTCTTCAATTGCTCCAACTTTTCTTCCTACAACATTATACAGAGCTGGACCTATAGCATTCTTTCCTCCTTTAATAATTGAATGACAAGCTGCACATTTTTTAAAAACTTTTTCACCATGAGCAATATCTCCCATTGCCATTAATGCTGATATATCAATTTTGTCTGAAGTCGTGCTTGAGCTGGTTGTGGATACAGTAGTGGCAGCTTCTACTTCAACTGAATAACCAGGTGTTTCAGGTTTTTCTACATGGAATATCACATCAGACAATTTTCCAATACCGATAACAAGCAAAGCAACCATTAAAACTGCAGCAACTATTTTGTTTATTTCGAAAGAATCCATTTTTTCTAAATTTTGTAGTGAACGTATAACATGATAAATTAAAAAAAAGTTAAAATTTAATGTATAAATTTGCCTCTATAGTTGTTTAATGAGTATAATAATTTGAAAATATAATGAAAACTTTAGTAATTATACCCTCTAGGATGTCCGCTACAAGACTTCCAGGAAAACCTTTGCTAAAAATAAATGGTCTATCAATTATTTCACATGTATCTAAAAAAGCAGAAGAGGCCAATATTGGAGACGTGATTGTAGCTACAGAGGACCAGGAAATTATTGATGATGTTAAAGGAAATGGTTTCAACGCTATTATGACTAGCAATAAACACAAAACTGGCACAGATAGAATTCACGAGGCTCTTAAAAAATCAAATATTAAGGATGTTGATTTTATTATGAATTTACAAGGCGATGAACCAACAATTGACACCCAAGATATAGTAAGACTGAATTACAAAATGTTACAAAATCCCACTAAAATAGGAACTCTTGCATCGATAATAAAAGAAAATAAAAATTTGAAAAATGAAAATGTTGTAAAGGTAATTACCGAAAATGCTTTAGGAGAGAACAATTTTCCAAAAGGTATTTCTTTTTTAAGAATGTCTGAGAGGATAGATAACATATATCATCATATTGGAGTTTACTGCTATTCAAAAGATTCACTCGAGAAATTTGTTCAACTAAGTCAATCAAAAAATGAAATAGAAAATAGGTTAGAGCAATTAAGAGCATTAGATAATAATATTGATATTAATGTTTCACTTGCAAGGTCATCTCCAATAGGAGTAGATACAGAGGAAGATTATCTAGCCTTAAAAAAAATAATGGAATATAAGAATTGATGAGTAAAATTTATTTTCAGGGAACCTTCGGTGCATATTCTCATTTAGCAGCGCTTTCAATCGATCCTAAAGCAGAGATCTTACCTTGTAAAACTTTTGATGATTGTTTTAACAAAGCATCTGAAGAACCAGATAGTAGAATTATAATTCCAGAGTCAAATAGAATTACTGGTAATATTGGAATTGAATATTTAATATTTAAACATAGGCTAAATATTTATAAAGAGCATTTTCAAAAAATTGAACACAACTTATTAGGGCAACCTAGTGCTAAGTTAAAAGATATTAAAGAAGTATACTCACACGCGCAAGGATTGTCTCAGTGTTCAAAATTTATAAAAGAAAATAATTTAGCAGAACATATTAGAGCAGATACTGCTGGATCTGCTGAAATGATTTCTAAAACAAAAGATATCAAACAATCTGCGATAGCGTCTTCCTTAAGTGCTGAAATTTATGGATTAGAAGTTATTAAAAAAAATATAGAAAATGAAAGTGGAAATTTGACAAGATTTTTAGTTATGGGAAAAAATATTTCTCAACCAGAATTTAAAGATAAAACTTATATAACTTCTTTTTTGTTTAAATTGAAAAGTAAGCCGGCCGCCCTCTATCAATCATTGGGAGGTTTTGCTATTAATGGTGTAAATTTAACTAAACTACAAAGTTATCCAGAAAAAAATAGTTTCGACTCTTATTTTTTCTTATGTGATTTGGATGGACACATCGAAGATCCAAAAGTTCAGAAATCTCTTGAAGAGCTAGGTCTACATTGTGAGGATTTTCACGTTCTAGGTGTTTTCGAAGCAGATAACTTGAGACAAAAAAAATAAGAATCTTTTCTTGTAGATTGGAAATTTAAACTGCTATAATAGTTTTGGAGGCTAGAGGTGGATGCTGCTTGAACCCGACCAGATCTTAACGGAAGCAGTCGTAGAGACAGTTATTCAGGTTCTAGTCTCCTTATGGATATATGAATAATAACTCAAAAGTATTAGCATTAAAATATAGACCACAAACTTTTGATGATCTTATTGGTCAAGAGGTTGTTGCAGAAACTATTACCAATTCGATTAAAGCTGACAAAATACCTAATGCATATTTGTTTACTGGAATAAGAGGAATAGGAAAAACTACAACAGCACGAATTGTTGCAAAAGCGCTTAATTGTTCAAATGGTATCGATAATTTATGTAAAGAAAACTTTTGTGAAAGCTGCAAATCTATTAGTGAGTCTAATCATATAGATGTACTTGAAATGGATGCTGCAAGCAAAACAGGTGTTGATGACGTGAGAGATTTAATCGAATTTTCAAGATATGGGCCGACCTCGGCTAAATATAAAATCTTCATTATTGATGAAGTTCATATGTTAAGCAAACAAGCATTTAATGCTTTATTAAAAACTTTAGAGGAACCACCAGAATATCTAAAATTTATTTTTGCAACTACAGAAATTAAAAAAATTCCAATTACAGTAGTATCTAGATGTCAAAGATTTGATCTATCTAGAATTAAATCTTCAGAATTATTGGAGTTTATTAAAAAAATTAAAGACAAGGAAAATGGAAAAATAAGCGACGATGCTTTAAAGCTTATAGTAAAAATTTCTGAAGGTTCAGTTAGGGACTCTTTATCTTTGCTCGATAGGGCACTATTAAGTTTAGATGAAGGAAAAGAATTAGACTTAAATTCAGCTCAGAAAATTTTTGGGTATTTTGATAAATCTCAATTAATCGATTTGTTTGAGTTAATTTTAAAAGGTGAAGAAACAAAAGTAATAAGTATTTATAGAAAAATTTATGACCAAGGTGTTGAACCAAAGGTTTTTATTAATGATTTCCTAGAGTTACTTTACTACTTTAAAAATATTAATTCTTTAACTTTAGAAAGTACAAACTTTTCATTAAACGATGAAGAATTTTCTAAAATTAAAAATTTATCAAATCAAATAAATTCAGAGGTATTAATATTATTTTGGCAATTTGCAATCTCTTCTCTCGAAGAGATAGACATAGTTTCTAATCAACACCTTTCAATTGAGATGTTCTTAATAAGACTAATGCATTTAAGTTCTGTAAAATCTGAACATAAAATTGAAAATGTTGAGGCTCACTTGAAGAGTGAAAATTTTGTAAAGAATACAGAAACTGAATTTACTTCTAAAACAATAAATCAAATTAAGAATGTTGCTCAGGAAGAAAAAACTAAACCAGAAGTTCAGACAGAAAGTAAAGCAGAAAATAAAATTAATATAAATGCATTTGAGGATTTAATTGAAATTTGTTCAAAAAAAAAAGAGATCAAGCTTAAATACGAGTTAGAAAAAAATGTTAACCTAGTAAAATTTGAAAAAAATAGAATTGAAATATCTTTTAATGAAAGTTTAGATAAAGACTTTGTAAAAGATTTATCATCAAAGCTTTTTGAATGGACCAGTGAAAGATGGATTATTACGTTTAGTAAATTAAAAGGGCAAATGTCAGTGAAAGATAAAGAAAAAAATGTAAAAAAACAATTAATCGATGAAATGAAAAATTCAGAAATATTTAAAAGTGTGATGGATAAATTTCCTGATGCCGAATTAATAGATGTAAATTCAAACAAAGATGGAGTTGATAATGACTGATTTTAGTAAAATTTTAGATAAAGCAAAAGAACTTGAGGCAAAAATGAAAGAAAGCCAACAAAAGATTAAGGAAATTAGAGTTGAAGGAGTTTCGGGCTCAAATTCAGTAAAGATAACTTTGGATGGAGAGGGAGAGATGCAAACAATAAAGTTATCTGATGAAATTATGAGAGAGGACAAAACCATAATTGAAGATTTAATTGTTGCAGCACATAATAGTGCTAAATCTCAACTTAAATCAAAAACAACTGAGGAAATTTCAAAAGCAACTGGAGGTTTTGGAATTCCTGGTTTTAAATGGCCTTTATAATAAATGCAAAACATCAGTGAGATAGAAGAATTAATTAAATTAATTTCTAAACTTCCAGGTTTAGGTCCGAAATCAGCAAAAAGAATTGTTTTAAAATTAATAAATAATCGTGACGAACTTGTAAAACCTATGGCAAGTACATTGGCACAGGTTTATAAAAATGTAGTTAGATGCAATTCATGTGGTGCCTTAAAGTCAAATTCAAATGGTTGTTTAAATTGTGAGAATACAAAAGAAAAATACAATAAAATTTGTGTAGTAGAGGATATTGCAGATCAATGGTCGATTGAAAATTCAAATATCTTTCAGGGTTATTTTCATATTTTGGGTGGAACAATTTCTTCAGTTGGCCAAAGAAAAGAAGATTTATTAATCAACTCATTAGTTGAAAGAGTTAATAGAGATAAAATCGAAGAGGTAATTCTTGCAACTAGCGCAACTGTTGAAGGTCAAACCACTGCATATTATATTCAGGATAGTCTAAAAAATTTAGATGTTAAAATTACTAAATTAGCACAAGGTTTACCAGTAGGAGGAGAGATTGAAAGTCTAGATGATGGGACTTTATTTTCTGCTTTTAAAAATCGATCTAATTTGGTTTCGAACTCAGATTAGATTTTTTTTTTAACCTATTCAAATGAAGCAATGGTTCAGTGTAACCTGAAGGTTGTTCTTTGCCTTTAAACACTAAATCACAAGCAGTTTGAAATGCTATAGAATTTTCATAATCATCACTCATTTTAACATATAGCGGATCATCTTTGTTCTGATCATCTACTATTTTGGCCATCTCTTTCATTATTTCAGTTACTTGTATTTTTGTTGTTATTCCATGATGAATCCAGTTGGCTATATGTTGTGAAGAAATTCTTAGAGTTGCTCTGTCTTCCATCAAACCAATATTGTTAATATCAGGAACTTTTGAACAACCTACTCCTTGATCGACCCACCTTACAACATACCCCAATAAAGTTTGTGCAGAGTTTGAAATTTCTTTATTTATATCCTCTACAGACCAATTGGGCCTATCTGCTATTGGAATTGATAAAAGATCATCGAGTTTAGCTGGCTCCCTATCTATTAATTTCTTTTGTTCATTAAAAATATTTATTTCATGATAATGTAAAGCATGTAATGCAGCTGCTGTTGGTGATGGAACCCAAGCACAGTTTGCACCTGCTTTTAAGTGTCCTGTTTTTTGCTCCATCATATCTTTCATTTTATCTGGCATTGCCCACATACCTTTTCCAATTTGAGCTTTACCAGAAAACCCACAACTTAAACCAATATCAACATTATTATTTTCGTATGCAGTAATCCATTTAGATGATTTCATATCACCTTTTTTAATCATAGGACCGGCTTCCATTGATGTATGCATTTCATCACCAGTTCTATCTAAGAAACCAGTATTTATAAAAAAAACTCTATTTTTGAGACTTCTAATACATTCTTTTAAATTTGCTGATGTTCTTCGCTCTTCATCCATAATCCCAATCTTACATGTGTACTTAGGTAAATTTAGAACTTCTTCAACTTTAGAAAAAATTAAATCTGTAAATGCCGTCTCGTCTGGACCATGCATTTTAGGTTTTACAATATAAACCGATCCAGTTCTTGAATTATTTTTTTTTTTAATATCATGTAGCGCGGCTGCTGTTGTTATAAATGCATCCATAATACCCTCAGGTATTTCACTTCCATCATTTAATAAAATTGAAGGGTTAGTCATTAAATGACCAACGTTTCTTACTAGCAATAGGCTTCTACCATGTAACTTTAAGCCTTTACCATCTTTTGAGATATAACTTCTGTGTGGATTTAATTTTCTCTCAAATAATTTACCTTCTTTTTCAAATTTTGACTTAAGATCTCCTTTCATTAGACCTAGCCAATTTCTATAACAAATAATTTTATCTTCAGAGTCAACTGCTGCTACACTATCTTCATTATCACAAATTGTTGACACTGCTGATTCTAGTATAATATCACTTATACCAGCATGATCTTGTTGAGCAGCAAAAGCTCTTGATTCCTTAAGAATTTCAATATGTAAATTATTATTTTTTAAAATAATTGCAGAAGGATTATCACTTTCGCCTCTGTGCCCAACAAATTTATTTTCGTCCTCCAAATCAAAAATATCAGCACCTTTCAAAACTTTTAATTTTCCATATTTTACAGCAAAACTTGTAATTTTATTCCAGCTTAGTCCAGCTAAAGGAAAGTACTTATCTAAAAAATCCCTTCCATATTTTATAACCATTTCACCTCTTAAAGGGTCATACCTTTCAGATACGCTATCTTCAGATTGTTCAATTACATCTGTACCATAAAGACTATCATATAAACTCATCCATCTTGCATTCGCGGCATTTAATGCATACCTTGCATTCATGACAGGCACAACTAACTGAGGCCCAGCTATACTTGCAATTTCTTCGTCAACATTTTCAGTTTCTATTTTAAAATCAGGTCCTTCATTTTTTAAATAACCAATTTCTAGTAAAAATTTTTTGTACTCATCTAAATTAAATTCTTTACCTTTATTTTTGATATGCCAATCATCTATTTTCTTCTGTAAATCCTCCCTAAATTTAATTAATTCTTTATTTTTTGGCGCAAGTTCATCGAGTGTTTTTTCTAGACCTGACCAAAAATTTTCTGAAGATACATTTGTATTTTTTAATAATTCATCATTTACAAAGTTTGATAGCTTTTCAGATACTTGAAGATTATTAATTTTAATATATTTTTCTTGCATAGCACATGAGTTCATACCCCATCTGTATTTTTGCCTGAGAGCTTTACTCCTTCGGCGGAAATCAATCTCTTTCCAGAGTGTTATGCTTTGATCGGTCCTTTTGCCTGAGAGTTTCCGGGGTGGTTGCTCCTTCGGCGCTATAAATAGTCTCTCCCGATAGTGAATTTGTATCTGTTAAATGATTTAAGTCAATTAATAAGAATTACACCTAATTTAATATCATTTTATTGCCTTTTTTGTATTTTAACCATCCGTTATAAATAAAACATGAAAAATTATCTAAATTTTGAAACAGAAATTAAAGATCTAGAAAATGAACTAGAAAAATTAAAAGATCCCTATAATCAAGATGGATTGTCTGAAGTTGATACACAAAAAATTTCAAGTACTCAAAATGAAATAGATGAAAAATTAAAAAGTATTTACTCTAACCTAGATCCTTGGCAGACTACTATGGTTGCTCGTCATGAAGATAGGCCAAAAGCAAAATTTTTTATTGATAATTTGTTTGATAATTTCATCTCACTCTCTGGAGATAGATATTATGGGGAGGATAAATCAGTCTTAACAGGATTTGCAAAATTTAATGGAAAATCTGTATTAGTTATAGGTCAAGAAAAAGGAGAAGATTTAGATAGCAGAATTGAGAGAAATTTTGGAATGATGAGGCCTGAGGGATATAGAAAAACAATTAGATTAATGAACTTAGCAAATAAATTTAATATTCCTATAATATCTTTTATTGATACTCCAGGAGCATATCCAGGTGTAGGAGCTGAAGAGCGAGGTCAAGCAGAAGCAATTGCAAAATCAATTGAATGCTGCATGGAGCTTAAGGTTCCGACTATTGCAATAATCATAGGTGAGGGTGGTTCTGGAGGAGCAATAGCATTAGCGTCATCAAACAAAGTTCTTATGCTAGAAAATGCAATTTACTCAGTAATTTCCCCTGAAGGATGTGCGACTATTCTTTGGAGAGATCCAAAAAAAATGCTGGATGCGGCAAAAGCCATGAAGCTTTCGGCTAAAGATTTACTCAAGTTAAAAGTTATTGATGAAATAATTGAAGAACCTTTAGGAGGTGCACACAGAGACAAAGATTTTATATTAAACAATGTCAGACAAACTTTAACAAATAATTTAAATTATTTTAATGAATTATCTTCAGAAGAAATAATGAATGAGAGAAAAAACAAATTTCTTAAAATTGGAAGAAATGATGGTTTTATGACTAGCACTGAGGATTTAAGCACATTAACCATTAAGAAAAATAATTTTGAAAAAGTTTTAAAATCAAAAAAACTTATACTAACACTGATTGGTGGATTGATTTTAATTACTTCAGTAATTTTATTGTTTTAAATTCTATAAAGCTCCACAACAGTTTTTAAATTTTTTGCCTGTAGCTTCACATCTATCATTTCTAGAAATTTTTTGATTTTTATAAATTAACAATAGACATTTTGGATCATTGGATGGATTAATTTTCTTAGAATTTTTTTCTTCATTATTGGATTCCATTACTACTTTTAAGTTCATAAGGATAGTTACATAATCCAACTTTAATTTTTCTAAAAGATTAGAAAAAAGTTCAAATGCTTCTTTTTTGTATTCAACTAAAGGATCTCTTTGACCATAAGATCTTAATCCTATAACTTGTCTCAATTGCTCTAAATATTGAATGTGAGATTTCCAATTTAAATCAATTGATTGAAGAAAAATTCTTTTTTCAATTTCTTTTGCATGATCTTCACCTAGAAGTTTAATTCGTTCCTTTCTAGTTTCTTCAAATTTATTAGAAATCTTTTCTCTGAAATCTTTATCTTTTGCTTCAATTAAATCTTTAAACTCAGTTTCATCAAAACTTTTTCCAATTATTTGTTTAGTTTTATTATAAAATTCATTACTTTTAGGGTTGGATAAATTTGAAATTTTTAACTTAATTAAATCATCAGATATTTCTTTTAAAAATTCATCTGAATAATCAAAAATATTTTCACTATTCATCGCATTTTTTCTTTGTGAAAATACAACATGCCTTTGATCATTAAGAACATTATCAAATTTGATGAGTGTTTTTCTTATATCAAAATTTCTAGCTTCTACTTTCTGCTGGGCTCTCTCTAATGCTTTATTTATCCATGGATGATCAATACTTTCGCCGTCTTTCAGTCCAAGTTTTTCGAGCATGTTATTCATAGACTCTGATCCAAAAATTCTCATTAAATCATCCTCTAGACTAACATAAAACACAGAACTGCCTTCATCTCCTTGTCTTCCAGATCTTCCTCTAGCCTGGTTATCTACCCTTCTGGACTCCATTCTCTCTGTGCCAATAACAAATAAACCACCTAAGGATTTAATTGTATCTTTGTTAATTTTAAGTTGGTCTTCTGGAATAGAACCTTTTTTACCACCCAGTTGAATATCAACTCCTCTTCCCGAAATACTTGTTGTAATAATCAATGAATTTTCTTTTCCTGCATTCGCAATTATTTCAGCTTCATTTTCATGGTTTTTTGCGTTTAACACTACATGTTTAATATTTTTTTTATTTAATAAATTTGAATAAACTTCAGATTTATTAATACTCGAAGTAAACACTAAAATAGGCTGACCTAATTTATTTCTTTCAATTATTTTTTCTATAATTGCATCATTCTTTTCCTTTTCTGTTCTAAAAATTAAGTCGTTAAAATCCTTTCGGATCATTTCTTTGTTTGTTGGAATAACAACAACGGGTAAATTATAAATTTCAAAAAACTCTTCAGACTCTGTAGCAGCAGTACCAGTACAACCAGATATTTTTTTATAAAGTTTAAAATAATTTTGATAAGTTATTGAAGCTAAAGTTTGATTTTCAGCCTGTACTTGAATTTTTTCTTTAGCTTCTAAAGCTTGATGCAAACCATCTCCAAAACGTCTACCTTCTAGAATTCTTCCTGTAAGTTCGTCAATAATTTTAAGACTTCCATCTTGAACAATATAGTCTTTACCCTTTTCGAATAAATGATTTGCTCTTAAGGCTTGGTTAACATGGTGTACTAAATGTAAATTTTCTGGATCATAAAAATTGTTATTTTTTAGAATTCCAGCGTCAGAAAAAAGTTTTTCAACATTATTTATTCCATCATTGGTTAAATTAATATTTTTTTCTTTTTCATCAATCTCATAATCTTTTGGATTTAATATTCTTATTAATCTATCAATAATTGCATATTGTGTAGCTTTATCTTCTGCTGCTCCAGATATAATTAAAGGCGTTCTTGCCTCATCTATTAAACACGAGTCTATCTCATCTACTATTGAAAAATTATGATCTCTCTGAACCATTTGGCCTTCAGAAAATTTCATATTATCTCTTAAGTAATCAAAACCTAATTCACTATTAGTTGCATAAGTGATATCACAATTATAGTTTTTCTTTCGCTCGGCATCATCTTGATAATTGTTAATAAATCCTGATGAAATACCTAAAAAATTATAAATTTTACCCATTTCAATCGAGTCTCTTTTTGCGAGATAATCATTTACAGTTACTATATGAACACCTTTTTCGGTCAATGCATTTAAATACGCTGCCAATGTTATGGTTAAAGTTTTTCCTTCACCCGTTCTCATTTCAGCAATCTTTCCCTCGTGCAAAACTATTCCACCAATTAATTGAACATCAAAATGTTTTTCTTTACGAGTTCTTTTTGCAGCCTCTCTAACCAATGCAAAAGCTTCAGGCAAAATATCATTTAGGGATTTTCCATTTTTTATTTGATTTTTAAACTCAAGAGTTTTTTCAGGAAAATCTGAATCCTTCAGATTTTTAAAATCTTCCTCAAGTAAGTTTATATTTTCAACAATTTTACCTATTCTATCTAGCTCTTTTTGATTACTAGATTTGATAAATTTTGTTATTAAATTTAATGGGTTAAACATGACTATTTGATTTATTCTTTACTTATATTGTTTAATATATGTATTAAATAAATAATTTAAACAAAATGGGAATTAATTTAACAAATTTTTTATCATCTCAATTAAAAAATACTAAAATGATTGATTTTCAAGACCTTGATCATCTAGATGGTCTTTCAATTTCAGTTGTTTCTGCAAATTTATATAAAGATATCAGAGACGATTTAACCATGTTTTATTTTAGAGATGGTGCAAATTATGCTTCTGTTTATACACAGTCAAAAATAGTATCTGAAAATATAAAATGGAATATAAATCAAAGACCAAAAAAAATATATTCTTTAATTGTAAATACAAGAAATGCTAATGCATTCACTGGAAGGCAAGGTTATGAAAGTTTAAAAAAAATAGCAGATTTAACTGTAAAACAATTAAATAAAAAACAAGAAGAAGATGAGGAATATCCTAAGAAGATTTCTATAAAAAATATAATTTTTGGATGTACGGGCACTATTGGGGAAATTTTTCCATATGAAAAAATTGCCAATAATATTCCAAATTTAATAAAAAAAATTACTTATACTCAAAATAAATTTATTTGGATGAAGGCTGCACTTGCAATCATGACCACAGATACAAAGCCAAAATTAGCTATGGAGGAATGTCATATTGGAAGTGAAAAAGTAAAAATATACGGAATTGCCAAAGGTTCAGGAATGATACACCCGAATATGGCTACAACACTCGTGTATATATTTACCGATGCAACTTTATCTAATGATATTTTAGGAAAGCTATTAAAAAAAAATATAACCAATACATTTAATGCTATTTCTTGTGATGGGGATACTAGTACCAACGATATGGCAACTATCTTTGCAACTAATGAAGTAAATAATTCTCAAGTAAAAAATGTAAGTGAAAATAAAATTAAAAATTTTGATAAAGCTTTAAATAACGTTCTTTTGAATTTGGCTAAAAGAGTTGTTTCTGATGGTGAAGGAGCGTCAAAATTCATAACAATAAATGTTAGTAAATGTAAAAATGAGATAGATGCAAAGAAAATTGCTTTTTCAGTTGCAAATTCTCCGTTAGTAAAAACTGCAATTGCTGGAGAAGATCCAAATTGGGGACGAGTTATAATGGCAATCGGTAAAGCTGGGCCTAAAATCAATTTAAATAAATTATTAATTAAGTTCGGAAATATAACAATTGTAGAAGGTGGAAAATTTAATCAAAGTTATGATGAAATTCAAACAGCAAATTATATGAAATCTGAAAATATAGATATAAATATTGAAATTTTTACAGGAAAGAAAAACTTCACAGCTTTTACAATGGACTTAACAAAAAAATATATTGAAATTAATGCAGATTACAGAACTTAACTTATTGAAAAATTTAATTAAATAATTAATTAAGAATTATGATTAAATATAGATTAATTTGTAAAGATTGTGATTTAAAATTTGATAGTTGGTTTGCATCTTCAAATGAATATGAAAGATTAAAAAAGAAAAAACTTTTGACTTGTCATAATTGTAATTCATTAAAGATTAAAAAAACAATTATGGCGCCTCAGCTAATTAACAATAACTCAAAAACTGATCAAAAAATGAAATTAGAAAAATATAATAAAGTAAAAAAAACTATAATTGATCATCAAAAGTTTATTAAAGACAATTTCAAATATGTTGGTGATAATTTTGCTTATGAGGCAAGATCTATTCATTATAACAGTAAAAAAAAATCAAAGGGCATTTACGGAAGCGCATCAAAAGATGATTTAAAAGAATTAAAAGAAGAGGGTATAGATGCTCAAGTGATCCCTTGGATAGATGAAAATGAAAATTAGTTTTTTTTAAACTCTCCTATGTAGTTTACAGATAAATTTTTCGAAATACTCCACTCATCCTTAACAATATTAAAATTCATACCTTCTAATTTATTGAGAGATAAATTATATTTAATTAAAATTTTTTTAAGATCCTCAGGCTTAACAAATTTTTCCCATTCGTGTGTTCCTATTGGAAGCCATCTTAATACATACTCTGCCCCAACGATCGCAAAAATATAAGATTTTAAAGTTTTATTAATTGTTGCAACAAACATTAGTCCGTTTTTTTTTAAAAGTTTTGAGCAGGATTTTAGAAAGAAATCTACATCTTCTACATGTTCGATAATTTCCATATTTAAAATGACATCAAATTTTTTTTTAATTTTAAGTTTTTCAGGTGATGAACAATAATAATTAATTTTTAGTTTATTTTTTTTTGAATGTAGTTTCGCAATTTTTATATTTTTATCAGATGCATCTATACCAGTTACGTTGGCGCCCATTCTTGACATTGGTTCAGACAATAATCCTCCACCACATCCAACATCTAAAATATTCATTCCAGATAAAGGTTTTGATTTATTTTTTAATTTAAAATTATCAATAATATTTTCTTTTATATATTTAATTCTTATTGGATTAAATTTATGAAGTGGTTTGAATTTACCTTCTGGATCCCACCATTCATCAGCCATTTTAGAAAATTTATCTATTTCTTTTTTATTTACGCTAGTCATTTACATAAATAGTTGACATAATAATTTAGATGTATTTTATCCATTATTTATTAAATATTAATAATTAAAGCTAGCATGAAAACGGTCGTATTAAAATTTGGTGGAACATCTGTAGGAACTATAGATAGAATTAAAAAGGTATGTAAAATAATTGCTTTTTACAAAAAGAACAAAAATAGAGTACTTGTTGTTTCATCAGCAATGAGCGGTGTGACAAATGAATTGGTAAATAAATCTAAAAAAATTAGTAATAACTTTGATAAAGCAGAATATGATGCACTTGTTTCAACTGGAGAACAAGTTTCATGCGCACTAATCGCAGGAAGATTAAAACATAATGGGTATAAATCAAGATCTTGGACGTCTTGGCAATTACCAATTTTAACAGATGGCCCTCATTCACGTGCGAGAATTAGCTCAATAGGCATTAAAGAACTAAATAAATATATTAATTCAGGTGGCATACCTGTAATCACAGGTTTTCAAGGAATGAGTAATGATTTTAGAATTTCTACTATAGGAAGAAGTGGATCTGATGCTACAGCAATTATGCTCGCAAAATTTATTAAAGCTGATGAATGTATAATTTATACTGATGTAGACGGCGTTTATACAACTGATCCTAGGCAATATAAGAAAGCAAAAAAAATTAAAAAAATATTTTATGATGAAATGCTAGAAATGGCATCTCTTGGATCGAAAGTTATGCAACCTACATCAGTCCAAGATGCTAAGTTAAACAAAATTGACATTAAGGTTAAATCTTCTTTTGTTTCAAAAAGTGGAACTTTGATAACTGGCTCTAAAAAAATTTTTAGTAATCAGATTATAACTGGAATTTCATCAACTAAAAATGATGCAAAAATCACAATTGTGGGTGTGAAAGATAGACCAGGAGTAGCTGCATCAATTTTTAAACCACTATCAAATAATCTTATAAATGTAGATATGGTTGTTCAAAACATTTCTTTAGATGGAAGAGAAACTGACATTACATTTACAATTAAATCTGAGGATTTAAAAAAAACAGAGAAATTAATTAAACAAAATAAAAAAATATCTTTTAAAAAAATATCATTTGATAAAAGTGTTTCTAAAATTTCAATTATAGGCGTTGGTATGATAACTACTCCAGGAATAACATATAGAATGTTTCAGGCTTTAGCTTTAAAAAAAATTAATATTTTGGTTATTTCTACGTCTGAGATAAAAATTTCGGTTCTAGTTTCTATCAAGCATGCTAAAAGAGCTATAGCAGCTTTACATAAAGAATTTAAATTAGACTGATTATAATGAGCGTAAGACCTTTTAGAGATATTAAAAGAAGAAAAACCAAAGTTATTAATGTTGGAAGAGTAAAGATTGGTGGTGACAACCCTATTTCTGTTCAATCAATGACGAACACTCTAACCACTGATGTTAAAGCAACCATTAAACAAATAAATGAAATAACCGAGGAAGGTGCAGATATTGTAAGAGTTTCTTGTCCCGATGAGAATTCAACGTCAGCACTAAAAGAAATTATAAAACATGTCTCAATTCCAGTAGTTGCAGATATTCATTTTCATTATAAAAGAGCTATTGAGGCAGCAGAAAATGGAGCTAGCTGCTTAAGAATTAATCCAGGAAATATTGGAGATGCATCGAAGATTCATGAGGTATTAAAAGCTGCAAAGAATAATAATTGTTCAATTAGGGTCGGAGTCAACGCAGGCTCTTTAGAAAAAGATATTTTAGAAAAATTTAAAGAGCCTTGTCCAGAGGCTTTAGTAGAAAGTGCTGAGAGGAATATAAAAATTTTAGAGGATAAAGATTTTTTTAATTTTAAAATTAGTGTCAAATCGTCAGATGTATTTCTATCTATTGCAGCATACAGACAATTATCTAAAGTAACGGATTATCCTTTACATCTTGGAATTACAGAGGCAGGCAGCTTTGTTTCTGGTAGTATAAAATCTTCTATTGGTCTTGGTAGTTTGTTGATGGATGGAATTGGAGACACAATAAGAATATCCTTATCTGATAATCCAACTCAGGAAGTAAAAATAGGTAACGAAATATTAAAATCATTAAATTTAAGAAATAGAGGTGTGAAGATAATATCTTGTCCATCATGTGCAAGACAAGCATTTCAAGTGATTGATACGGTTAAAATTTTAGAAGAAAAATTAGCTCACATAAAAACACCCATAACTCTATCCATTATTGGCTGTGTTGTTAATGGACCAGGAGAAGCTGCAATGACAGATATTGGAATTACAGGAGGTGGAAAGGGTAATAATATGCTTTATTTATCTGGTGTTCAGAATGAAAAAGTTTTAACCAAAGATATAATCAACAAGGTAATTAGTGAAGTTGAGAAGAAAGCATCTGAACTAGAGAACTAATTATGATCCCCTTAAAAACGATTGAAGATCTAATAAATAAACATTCATCTTTAGAAAAAGACCTATCTTCAGGTGAATTAGATAAGAAGTTATTTGCAGAAAAATCAAAAGAGTATTCTGATGTAAATGAAATAGTTGGAAATGCTAAAGATTATATTTCTTTTCAAGGTGAAAAAGAAGAATTAGAAAAAATATTGAATGATAGTTCTGGAGATGAAGAGTTAAAAAAAATGGCAGAATTAGAACTAGTAGAATTACAAAATAAACATGAAGTTAATGAAAAAAAATTAAAATTATTTTTATTACCAAAGGATGAGGCAGATAAAAAAAACGCAATTATTGAAATTAGAGCAGGAACTGGTGGGTTAGAAGCAAGTTTGTTTGCATCTGATCTCTTTAAAATGTATGAAAAAGTTAGCCATAAAAAAAAATGGTCTTTAGAATTGATTTCAATATCAAGAAGTGATGCAGGAGGATTAAAAGAGGTTATAGCTTTGATTAAAGGAAGTAATATTTATTCAACTTTAAAATATGAAAGTGGAGTTCACAGAGTACAAAGAGTTCCAGATACAGAAACACAAGGTAGAGTGCATACATCTGCAGCTACAGTTGCTGTTTTGCCTGAAGTAGAGGAGGTTGATTTGAAAATAAATGACTCTGATTTAAGAATTGATGTCTTTAGAGCTGGAGGACCAGGAGGACAATCTGTAAACACAACAGATAGTGCTGTTAGAATTACACACATACCAACAGGGCTATCAGTATCTCAACAAGATGAAAAGTCACAACATAAAAACAAAGCAAAAGGAATGAAAATTTTGAGAGCTCGTCTTTATGAACTTGAAAGATCAAGAATAGATCAAGAAAGATCTCAAGATCGTAAAACAAAAATTGGAACTGGGGATAGATCAGAAAGAATAAGAACTTATAATTTTCCTCAAGGAAGAGTAACAGATCATAGAATAAATTTAACACTTCATAAATTAGATGAATTTTTAGAGGGAGAAGTATTTGATGAAATGATTGAGTCCCTAACTTTGCAAGCTCAAGAGCAAAGCCTTAGTAATTTAAAATAATATATGAATATAAATTCAGCCATAAACCAGGCTTCAAAAATTCTAAGGAATAAATTAATCAAAAATTCACAATTAGATTGTGAAATTTTAATGGCTAAGACAATTAATAAAGACCGAAATTTTATTTTATTGAATTCCAATAATTCTCTTAGCAAAAATGATCTAAATTATTTCTATTTTCTAGTCAAAAAAAGATCTTTAGGCACACCAATTGCTTATCTTACTAATAAAAAGTTTTTTTGGAATTCAGAGTTTTTTGTTACCAATGATACATTAATACCAAGACCTGATTCAGAGTTAGTTGTTGAAAATATCTTAAGTTTATCCAAGTATAAAAGTAAAATAAATGTTTTAGATATAGGTATTGGTTCAGGATGTATTCTTTTATCAATATTAAAAGAAAGAAAAAATTTTTATGGAACTGGAATTGATATAAGTAAAAAATGTCTAAATATAAGTAGAATTAATGCAATTAACCTTAAAGTAAGTTCAAGATTGAAATTATATAAATCAGATGTTGACAAATTTGATTTAGGTAAATATGATATTATTGTATCTAATCCTCCTTATATTGTTAACTATAAAATTAAATATTTGGAAAGAGATGTTGCTAAGTTCGAGCCAAAACAAGCATTAAATGGTGGGTTGGATGGTTTTTCAGAAATCAGAAAAGTAGTTAAAAAATCTTCTGAGCTGATAAAAAAAAATGGTAAATTTATTTTAGAGATCGGGTTTGATCAAAAAAATAAAGTTATTAACTTATTAAAAAAAGAAGGTTTTTATATAAACAGTATTCAAAAAGACCTTGGTGATAATGATAGGTGTATTGTTAGTACAAAAATATAAATAATTTAAATCATGGTAACATTTAGAAATAACAATAATAATAATAGAAGAAACAATTTTAGAAGAAGTTCAAGAAGTTTCAAGTCAAACGGTGATAACTCTAAATATGGTTCTAACTTTTCAAGTAATGAAAATTTTAAAAGAAAAGCCCCAGGTAGAAATAATCATAATGCACCGAAATTAATTGAAAAATATAATGATTTAGCAAGGGAAGCCTCATCCAATGGTGACAAAATTTTGTCTGAAAATTACTTGCAACACGCAGATCATTTTACAAGAATACTTAACGAAAGAGAAAGCTATAAAAGAGAAAAAATTTTAGAAACTAAATCAGAAAACAGTCCTAAAACTATTGAAGAAAACATAGAAAACTTAGAGCAAAATTCTGAGAGAAATTTAGTTCAATCTGATGAAACTGAAAATGAAAAAAGTGTAAATCCTCAAGCAGAAATTAATTAGTTCAATCCTATAATTTTTTCAGATTTTAGAACATCTAATTTAATTTTATTTGTTTCAAAAATTTTTCTTTCTTTTCCTTTTAAAATTTTTCCCGAAGGTAATTTTAATTTTTGAGAATTAACTTTTTTTCCATTTACAATTACTTCATAATGAAGGTGTGGCCCTGTAGATTTACCTGTTGACCCAACATATCCTATAGTTTGTCCTTGTTTAACTCTTACACCTGTTTTGACTCCTCGAGCAAACTTTGACATATGTGCATATACCGTTTGATAGGTTGAATTATGTTTAATTTTAATACAATTACCTCCACCTCCACACCATCCAGCTTTTTTTACCACTCCATCACCAGAAGCCATTATTGGTGTGCCCATGGGTGCTGCAAAATCTGTTCCTTTGTGCATTTTATTATAGCCATCTATAGGATGTTTTCTCATTCCAAAAGGTGATGAGAGTCTTGCACCATTGATTGGAGTTTTCATTAATGCTTTCTTAACACTTTTTCCATTCTTATCATAATGACCTTCACTACCTTTGATATCAAAATAATATAAACCATTATCCAAACCTCCTAATCTTAAATTTGCATAAAGGATTTCCCCCGTCTCAACGATTTCTTTTTTTTCGTTTAAATAAATCTCATACATAATTTGAAATTTATCACCTTTTCTAATATCTCTTTGGAAATCTACTTGAAATCCATAAATCCCTGCAAACTCTATAATTGTATTTGCTGGTATGTTTTGTTTGGTTGCACCCTTATATAAACTTTCTAAAATAATATCTTCTTTATAAACAATTTGTTTTTCTAAATTTATCGATAAAATTTCCTTGTCAAACCTGTCTTCATTAATATTTCTTTTTAGATAGATTTTTTGTGTATTTGATATTTGAAAATAGAATTCACTTATTTTATTATTAGTTTTATCCAAGCTAAATTGAATTATTTGTTTAGTATTTAGTTTATTTAAATTAATTTTTTTTTTTAAAGCATTTTTTATTTT